>JBBPZF010000389.1:0-7839 GCA_038199105.1 Chitinophagales bacterium
CCTTTTGACTGGATACGCGGCTACCAGGTAGGTGGCAAATCTATTATGTGGGGGCGTGCCTGCCAGCGCTGGAGCGACTTTGAATTTTCTGCCCCACAACGCTATGGCTATGGCATTGACTGGCCGATCAGGTACAATGATATAGCTCCATGGTATTCCCATGTAGAAAAGTTCTCGGGCATTTGTGGCGATAAAGACGGGCTGGAAGCCCTGCCTGACGGAGAGTACTTACCGCCATTTGATCTTAGTTGCGTGGAAGCAGACATTCAGCAGAAGATACATGCCCACTATACTGACAGGCACATGGTACGCACACGCTGGGCACACTTAACCCAGCCGCAACCCATTCACCTGGAGCAGGGACGCGGGCGATGCCAAGCGAGAGATCGCTGTACCCGCGGCTGTCCCCTGGGCGGATATTTTAGCTCGGTGTCTTCAACCTTGCCGTGGGCGAAAAAAACCGGTAACTTAACCATAAGGCCTTTCTCCGTGGTGCATTCCGTAATATATGATGAGCAAAAAGGCAGGGCTACGGGGGTAAAGGTTATTGATACCAATACAAAGGAGGAAATTATTTATTATGCCAAAGTAATGTTCCTTAACGCCGCCTGCCTTAACACCCACCTGATATTATTAAACTCTGTTTCATCGCGGTTCCCGGAAGGGCTGGGGAATGATAATGGGTTGCTGGGAAAATACATTGCTTTTCAAAACTACCGGGCAAGCGTACACGGTATAGTGGAGGGCTTCGAAGATAAATATTACTATGGCCGCAACCCGACAAACCCGATGATTGCCAACTACAGGAACCTGCATAAACAGGATACTGATTACTTAGGGGGGCTTCTTAACTTTTGTTTATTCTAACAGGCCTGCGCAAGGCTACGCTGATGGCATTGGCGCTGATCTTAAAGATGCCTTATCAGAGCCGGGCCCATGGATGGCGGGTATGTACATGCAGGGAGAAACGCTGCCGAAGGAATCTAACCATGTAAGGCTTAGTAAAGACAAAAAAGATGCATGGGGAATACCACAATTAATAACTTCTGTAGGCTATGATGATAATGATGATAAGATGGTGGCTGACTTTTTAGCGCAGTCGGCGGAGATGTTGCGCATTGCCGGGGTAAAAGACATTACACAGCACGATACGCACCAGGCTCCCGGCCTTGATATCCATGAAATGGGCGGCTGCCGCATGGGCCATGATCCCAAAACATCGTTGCTTAATAAATGGAACCAATTGCATTTGTGCAATAACGTATATGTTACGGATGGCGCCTGCATGACAAGCACCGGGAAACCAAAGCCCTTCGATTTTATATATGGCATTTGCTGCAAGGGCTGCCAATCATGCTTTTGAAGAAATGAAGAAGGGAAATATTTAACCGGGTTACAATGCTCCGCAAGCATCGGGGGTTTTATTTTCGAATGCCTGATTTTTACTCTTAAATTTTTTTATGAAAATGGAGATCCTGCCGGGACGTTAAGGTGGGTAAGTATCTTAAATTTTAGGAATTAATTTTCGGCCGATGATGATTTTAAAGAAAGGCCGAACGTTAAAGCAAACATATTTATCCGGTAAGGCCGAAGAAATCGCGCATTTTTTTTCCCACTGTTGGAACGTCCGCTCAATGTCATTAAGTTAAGGAAGTTCGACCGCGAAGCGGTTGCATGTTTATAGAGAAAGATATACTTAGACATACGACTCGGAAAGATTCGAATATAATTACTGCTTTACTAAATGACATTGAGCTTCCGCTAATATCTTGTGCCAGGTACCATTAACCATAATATAACTCAACCAACCCTTCTATCCGGCAGAAATCTCTGGCTTGCTATGCTTCCAATCTTACGACTTGGTTGCAATGCCAGCCACGTTCTATTTACAGAAATAATAGGAAGCGTCTTTTCAACTCGGACACAAGCGTGACGCTTACGCAAACAGTGCTTTTAAGAATAATAAATCATATTATAAAGTTCTATCTTCAAATTCAAGTTGCACAAGAGAGACATAACATTAAACTTATAACCTTGCGCTATTAGGTAATAGAAGATCAGGAACACTCGCTTTATTTGTACGTGATATCAAAACGACCATCAGTTACCTTAATAATTTTACCAGGCATATCGGTTGGGCGCATTGTGGCCTGGAAAGAAAATGTTCCGGAAATAATCTTAGCGTAGGTGTCCAGGCGGGTAATGTTTAATGTACCTCCAATAGTTTCGGTGGTAGCAAAATACTCGTGTTTATCCACCTCAGATGTAGAAACTTCAGCAGTGTTCATTTCATCTAACCTATTGGAACCAATAATCAAGTTCTTAATATCTAAGTGTAAGTAGCGTTGGAGGTTGTTATCTGACTTATCCTGTTTTTCTTCTACTGATAATTGGAAGCTTCCATCAGCCTCATTGAAATAAGATATTAACGGAGATATTGGGGGATAAGTAATTGTTTTCTGTGGCACGAATAACTTTCCCTCTATTTTACAACCAAACGTATCAGCGCCCTTTTCTGATGCCTTTGGCAACTTTTCTTTTGTGCAAGAAAAATTTAATGTTAGCGCACACCAAAAACCAATACATAAACAGAATGATTTCATATAATAATGTTTTTAGCGTGCTTTTGGGGAATTGATAAATAGCTGGCCTTTTTAAAACTACATGAATAAATCCATTCCCTGCCGTAATCTTTATGCTTTAACATACCCCCACCTTGGCCCCGCTGTTGGGCTGTTGGCGCAAGCGTCCGCTTTTGACTTGTAATACTAACTATAACATAATTCAACCAGTCCTTTCATCCCGCAGAAATCTCTGGCGCTGCTATACTTCCAATCTTCAGGCTTCGTTGCAAAACCAGCCTGAACAGGATTTTGGTGTATGTACTCTAATGTTTTATCAAACATTTCCTGGTCTTTAATTTCAAGCGGTTTATTATGTTGTTGCCAATCCCTCCGTCTGTCGGGACGCCAGTCATTATTATTTCCGTTTTTCTTTCCGGCTCTTTCCATTAGCCACATCATCCATTCTTTCCCGCTCTCGTGAGGATGATCTTTAATAATTTTTTTAAATTGAGTTTATGTACAGCTTTTCATTTCGCCAACAATTGCGTCTAATTTCTTACCTGTTGTTCCTGTGCACATGGCTCGTCATTATACACCAACCATTTATTTGCAATCCTTTCATTTCCTGGGAATGTTTCCATGAATCTATAATGATTTGATTGTATTCTTCTCTTATAAATACATCTATCCAATACACCGTTGCGAAAGAGATGAAATAAATTTTATCGTTATCATGGAATTTGTATTTTCTGCTCATAAGCTAATGTAAGCTTCTTTTCAATTCAGGCACAAGCTGATACGCCAATTTTGGGTTACGTACACGGTTGTTTGGCTATCATTAAAAAAATTATGGCCATAGAATTGTTTTATATAATTTTAGTTTCATCAAATTTCACTAATGACTATGAAACAAAAACAGGTATTAATTTTTAGTTTGCTGGTTCTGCTGCTTACTATTACTAATTGTAATAACAATTCTGAAAAACAATCAAAAGCTCCGGTTGCTGAAGATTCAAAAAGTATAGAAGCAAAGGATTCCCCGGTTTTCAAACTTGAAAAGGTAGCTGATAGCTTATACGCCCCCCTGGCTTTAGAAAATGCCCATGATGGTTCAGGCCGGATTTTTATTGGAGAACAAGCGGGGAAAATTATGGTTTTTAAAAATGGTAAAGTATTAAAAGACCCGTTCCTCGATATACGATCTTCGCTGGTACCGATGAAAGATCAATATATGGATGTAGGGCTTTTGGGTTTTGCATTTCATCCCGATTATAAAAATAATGGTCGCTTTTTTGTTCACTACAGTGCCCCTGCAAAAAAGGGGGTTAATAATAAATCGGTTTTAGCAGAATTTACGGTAAGTGCCACCAACCCGGATAAAGCCAACCCTGAAAGGAAGGTGATACTCGAATTAAACCAGCCGGAAGAAAATCATAATGGAGGCAATATCGTATTTGATAAAAAAGGCTATTTATACATAGGTTTTGGCGATGGGGGCGGCCAGGGAGATGCACATGGCACCATTGGAAACGGGCAGGATTTAAATCAACTATCCGGTAAAATAATACGCATTGATGTGGATCATGGTAAACCATATAGTATTCCAAAAGATAATCCGTATGTGGGCAAAGCAGGACGGGATGAAATCTGGTGTTATGGTATGCGTATGCCGTGGCGCATTTCATTTGACGAAAAAACAGGGGCGCTTTTTTGCGGAGATGTAGGACAGGATCATTATGAAGAAGTGGACATTATTGAAAAAGGCAAAAATTACGGTTGGAGAGCTATGGAAGGCTTTCATCCCTATGACAGCGCTTTGTATGCCAAAGGAGGCGACTTTGTTCTTCCCGTAATTGAATACCCGCATCCTGAAGGAGTCAGTATCATCGGTGGTTATGTTTACAGGGGCAAGCAGTTTCCCGCCCTGGAAGGAAAATATATATTTGGCGACTGGGCTTTTAAAGTTTTTTACATGGATAAAAACGCGAAACAGCAATGGGTAAAACACGACTGTAGATTTGAAGGAGAAACGGATAATAAACTTGATTTTAGAATCAACAGTTTTGGCATTGATGAGTCCCGCGAAATATATATGGCTACTCAAACTGAAATTGGAGCAATTAATCCTTCAGGAGTAATCTATAAAATTATGTTGGCTAACAGTCATGAGTAGTCGTGACCACCAGGGGTTCGTGTATGCCCGCTGTTGGCGCGTCCGTGTGCTATGTAATACTAACTATAGCATAACTCAACCAATTCTTTCATCCCGCAGAAATTCCTGGCGCTGCTATACTTCCAGTCTCCAGGCCTGGTTATAAAACCAGACTGAACAAAGTTTTGGTGTATATATTCTAATGTTTATCAACTATTTCCTGGTCTTTAATTTCGAGAGGTTTATTATGTTGTTGCTCCCGAAAACGTTCGGGACCAGTCATTATTATTTCCCTTTGTGGGAAAGAGCAATCCTTGTCTTATACAAAAATGCTTTAAATTTATTACAGGAGCCATTTTCGAGCACCGTTACATGAACATTTCAAAGCTATATTATTTTATTGCATTCTTTTTTCTTTTGCCTGCCTTGCTGGTGCAAAATTCCGGCTGCGAAAAAGAATACAGCTATGAGGGAGGTGATACAGCTGCAATAATAAATCCCGTGGCGCCGCTGCCCGGGCCGGTAGCTGTTACAACAGATACCACCAATGAATTTCCTGTATGCCCACTTTGCGATTCTACTAAAGATCCAGCGCCGGGCACATGGAGTTTTAATAGAGGCAAGTCTTATTTATGCGGCGGGGTCACTACATCCGGCTTTTTTGGAGGATATACTAAAACAGATATTACATTCTTTGGGCCATCTGCCTGCTCAAATGATACCGGGCTTGTGATGTCAGTATATCTTCCCGTGCCACTTGACCGGGACAGGGACAACATCACTGCTGAAAGAGTGGCGTTCTATTATTATGACAACAACTCATCAACGGATATTTTGATCAGCAAGTCGGAAGAAGCCTTTACATTAACGCTTCAAAGCTTTACTTTATCTACAGGTATTGCCGTGGGTACATTTAGCGGTACAGTTTTTAAAGCAAACGGAGACACTGCGTTTGTAGCCAACGGAAAATATAAAGTATTAATCAAATAGAACTTAGCCGCTGAAACTTAGCATCCTATCGCTGGCGTAAGCGTCCGTTTGTAAGATGTACTACTAAATATAACATAACCCAACCAATCCTTTCATCTCGCAAAAATCCCTGGCGCTGCTATAATTTCATTCTTTAGGTCTCATTACAAAAAGAGACCGAATATGCTTGCGTTAAGTTCGGGCATAAGTTGACGTTTGGGTCAAGTCTATACGGACTGCTTTAAAAAGATATCAAGGAGGGTTACCTATTTAAGATTTAGGTATAAAGCGTATAAATAAAACATAAATTATGAAAAAATTCATCGTTATTATCGCTTTAGCAGCATTCGCATCATGTAGCGACAGCACAACTTCTACAGCTGTAGATCAAAAAGATTCTACAGTTGAAGCGAAAAAAGATATGATCGATTCTTCTGCAGATGTGAAGAAAGATATGATCGATTCTTCTGCTGACGCTAAAAAAAATATGCTTGATTCATCTTTACAAAAAACTAAAGATTCAGCTAAAGCAACTAACTAACTTAGCCGCTATTTAATAGTAGCATTCCCTAAGTTTTTGGTCTTACACTAAAAAGCCTTCTCAAAAACGAGAAGGCTTTTTAGTGTGTATGGTTTAGTAACAACGCAATACTACGCTGCTAGCGGAAACATCTGCCTTTGCCATGCAGTACTAGATGATAGACTACTTGGGGTTTTTTATATCGGCCATGTCGCTATTCCATCTACCGGCGCAAAAGAGCGTCGCTGGAAGAATGAGTAAAATGGCTCATAATAAAAAAGGTTGGCCACAATACAGTTTTTTGAAAAGCGGAATTTAATTTATTGGGGGAACCTTGTACATTTGAGCATCAACCCTCATATATGGTTACACGTTCATATCATAATGCTGTGCTTATCGCACTCTTTTCATTGCTCACTTTTTTCTTAACAGCACAAAAAGTAACAGAGCCAAAGACTACTGAAGAATGGTCAAGGCCTTACGAGCCTTTCAGGATAGCGGGCAACCTCTATTATGTAGGTACTTACGATCTCGCCTGTTATCTTATTACCACCAGCAAGGGTAACATCCTTATCAATACAGGCCTTGCCGCTTCCGCTTTGCAGATCAAAAAAAATATTGAAGCATTGGGCTTTAAATTTTCCGATATAAAAATACTCCTGACAACGCAAGCACACTATGATCACATGGGTGCTATGGCAGCTATTAAAAAAATGACGGGCGCCCAATTTATGGTGGATGAGAAAGAAGCTGATGTGCTTGCCAGCGGCGGCAGTTCAGATTACGCATTGGGCATTTATGGCCGCAGTTACGCACCTGTTACAGCAGACCGGTTATTGCATGATGGGGATAGCATAACGCTAGGTAATATGCAGCTTTTGATGCTGCACCATCCTGGCCATACAAAAGGCTCCTGCAGTTACCTGTTCACCGTAAAAGACGAAGAACGAAATTACCGGGTGCTGATAGCAAACCTGCCTTCTATCATTATTGATAAAAAGTTTTCTGAAGTAACCGCTTACCCTGCAATTGCTAACGATTACGCTTACACGCTATCAGCCATGAAAAAACTTTCATTTGATATATGGGTTGCCTCGCATGCGAGCCAGTTCGACCTGCATAGCAAGCACAAGCCTGGCGATACATACAACCCTGCAGCCTTTATTGACAGGGCAGGTTACGATGCTGCACTAAGCGATCTGCAAAAACAATATGATAAAAAGATGCAGGAGGAAGTGCACGATTAAGTGCACACTCCCTATCTTAGATCTTAGAAGCTGCTTAAATGACCTTGGTAGAAGGAACAGCAGATGAATAATTTGACCCTATTACCTTATTGAGTTGCAAATGTTTTATTGAATAAGTTAATAAAGTGGAAAAAATTCAGCTAACCAATTTTTCTTCTAAGGCTAAAATAAAATCGAAAAATTCATTTTTAAACAGCTTCTTACAGTATAAAAAAGTGATCCTTTCCTTCTCTTATTTTTTTGTATTTGAAGTTTCTTTAGCACCAGCCTTTGCAGCCTTCGCTGGCTTTTCAGCTTTCGCTTTTTCAGCGGAAGATTTTGCTTTTACCGTTTTTGCCGGCGCCACCTTTTTAGTTTTTATTGCTTCAACGTTAGCTGTTGGTTTAA
>JBBPZF010000390.1:0-2659 GCA_038199105.1 Chitinophagales bacterium
CATCGTTAGTTCGCGACAAAATGACCAGTTGCTGAAAAATCTTTTACAAGGTGATCATCCTGTTTTGCTTGAAGGCATTCACTGCACTTATTTTTTGTTTAAAAACAAACTGCCGAAAAAAACATACGTGCGGCTTCATAATGTGGAATATGAATATTATAATGAACTCGGAAAAACAACGGTCAACATTTTCAAAAAAATATACTTTTTTACTGAAAGTAAACTACTGCGGAAGTATGAAAGAAGCATTGCCAATAAAGCAACTTTCATTGCGGTAAATAAAAAAGACAAGACTACTTATAGGAAAGATCTTGAGGCAAAACACGTAGAATACCTGCCGGTTTTTTTACCATTCGACCAGGTGACATCAGAAGAAGGCAAAGGGAGTTACTGCCTTTATCATGGAAATTTGTCAGTTCCTGAAAATGAAAAAGCTGCGCTATGGTTGCTTCGGGAGGTATTCGACACCATTGAAATTCCTTTCGTAATAGCGGGGAAAAATCCCTCAAAAAAGCTCGAAAAGATTGTTCACAAAAATAAAAATACGTGCCTTATTGCCAACCCGGCAAATGATGAAATGCAAGAGCTTATAAAAAAAGCCCACATTCATTTACTCCCATCTTTTAATAAAACAGGAATAAAAATAAAATTACTAAATGCGCTGTTCAACGGGAGGTTTTTGATAGCAAATGATGCGGCCGTTGAAGGAACGAACCTTGTGGGAATTTGTGAAACTGCAAACACTGCCGAAGAGTATAAAACTCTGTTAGCGAATTTATTTATCAAAAGCTTTACGGGAGAAAATATCTTAGAAAGAAAAAAAATTTTAGAAAAGGCCTATAACAAAAAAGATAATATAGAAAAACTTAGTCAATTGATATGGTAGCATTATCCCACACTTTTCCTCTTTCAGTTTTTATTGTACGTGCCGGATATTTATTGATCACGGGATAGTCATGTGTTGCCATAACAATAGTGGTCCCATAGTCGCGGCTTATCTGAAATAGTAATTGCATAATTTCGTCTGATGTTTCAGGATCAAGATTTCCCGTAGGTTCATCTGCCAAAATAAGTCTTGGCGAATTCAACAGCGCTCTTGCAATATCTACTCTTTGCTGCTCTCCTCCACTCAGTTCAAAGGGCATTTTAAAACCCTTGGTTTTCAGGCCAACCTTATCAAGAACATCAGCGATTTTTTCATCCATTAATTTTTCATCTTTCCAACCGATCGCCTTCAAAACAAATTTCAAATTGTCATTTACATTTCTGTCAGTAAGCAATTGAAATTCCTGGAATACTACGCCGAGATTTCTGCGCAGGTAAGGAACCTTTTTCCAATCCATTGTAGGGAGGTCATAGCCAACCACGCTACCTTCACCTTCTCTCAGCCCAAGGTCGCCGTATAAGGTTTTGAGCAAACTTGATTTACCGGTTCCTGTTTTTCCTACCAGGTAAACAAACTCTCCCCTGTTCACACTAATATTTACATCTTCCAGTATCAGCGAATCGCCCTGGTAAATATTTGCATTTTTTAATTCTAAAATTTGCTCTGCCATATTTATTGCTTAACTATTGATTTTATCATTTCTTTCAACTCTTTCACCACGCGGGCAAAGTTACTTTTATAATCATATTTTTTTATAAAGAAATAATGCACAGGTGTTAAAAAAAATTTTTACTAAAACTAAAAAAATAGTTGTTAAACTAAAAGATTAGTTTAAATTTGCTTTACAAACAAAAAAATTCAAAATAAGATGAAGACATTGACAAAGGCTGAAGAGCAGATAATGCAGGTGATCTGGAGACTTGATAAAGCATTTTTAAGAGAAATAATTGAAGAGCTTCCAAAGCCTAAACCTCATCAAAATACGGTGTCAACTATTTTAAAAATTTTGGTTGAAAAAGAATTTGCCGGGGTAAATGTGATTGGAAGGAACCATCAATATTACTCTTTGGTCAATAAAGATTCCTATTCAAAAGGGAGCATGAAATCGCTGGTAAAAAAATATTTTGAAGGCTCTTTTTCCAACGCGGTTTCTTCCATGGTAAAAGAGAATAACCTCAGCATTGAAGAGCTTGAATTGCTTTTGAAACAATTAAAAAAAGGAAAATAAAATAATTTTTTATGGTAACACTTGCCTGGTATTTATTAAAAGTAATTATATGCTCCGGCGTATTGTGCGGCTACTACTATCTTGCTTTGCGCAATAAAATCTTTCATCGGTGGAACCGGTTTTATCTCCTTGCCGCCATTGTGATTGCATTGACTGCACCAATTATCAAAATAAATATTTGGCAGCAATCCGGAGAAGATAACGGCACCACACTACGAATGTTACAAGCTATAAATACCAGCGATGAAATAGTAATTGAATACAGCAGGAACAGCGGTTTTAAAATCGAATCAGCCAAAATTGCAGAAGCGGCCTATTTCCTTGTAAGCGCTTCCTTGCTTGCGGTTTTATTTATCTCTTTTTATAAAATTTCAAGGCTTAGAAAAAAATATCCTGAAACAAAAATGAAGGAAATCAGTTTTATTTCCACCGATGCCAGGGGAACGCCCTTCTCATTTTTCAATTCAATTTTCTGGAACAATGCAATTGACCTGCACTCTTCGCAGGGGCAGAAAATATTTAACCATGAAATTGCTCACGTAAAA
>JBBPZF010000391.1:0-2246 GCA_038199105.1 Chitinophagales bacterium
ATTCTGAAAACGGTTTTTAATTAGGGGCTGCTGAAAAAGTCTAAAATCATTTTTCTCCCATCCGAAAAATAGGAAGAGGTGAAATTAGTTTATAAGTTGGTCTATAATTCCATTGAAATAAAAACACAGCTTGCATAATCCCCTGTAGCATCATTTTTAAAAGGCACAAAAATGCCCTTTCGGACAATTTTACCAGGTTCATTATAAAATAGATGCTCATGATCCAGCTTTCGGAAGTGGCCTTCATTCTGGCTTTTATTTTTTGTAAGCCATAAGCATTTTTCCCTTGCCCAAACTTGCCTTCAATTGCATTTCGGCCCGCCATTTCTTTTTGAAGTTTACGTTTTTGTGCACTGGTCATTTTTGGCGGCCGTCCTAATTGCTTTCCTACAAACCTGATTCCTTTTTCTTTTAGAAATTCACGATTAGACCTATTGCCAAAAATGGCATCGGCAGATATTTTTTCCGGATAGCATCCATAAATTTCTTTGTATTCTTGGGCACATTGTTTTAATTGTGTTCCTTCATTAAAGTTATCCCAGCTAATGGTGTGTACATGTGCATAGCCATCTTTAAGCATCACCAGTTGTTTGCTGTCAAACTCTGTCTGTACACGATCTTTGCCTCTGGGCATTGGCCGCACATGCGGCTGATAGAGACTTACAATCCGGTGCTCAATGGTTCGCTTATCTTCCTTATACATTTCCTGTTGTTGCCGGTAAAGTTCATGTATCACCTGCAAAATTTTCCAATCTCTTTGCTCCAGAGATTTCTTTAAACCTGTATGTTCCTCCAGAAGCTTGTTGATGTATTTTATATCTCTGGATACATACTGAAGCTGACGGCGCAAGCCTTTGCGTATGTCCTTCTTTGTTTTGTTTTTCTTTTTGGCAACCGTAAGGTATTGCTGACGGGCTTTATTTTTATACATTCGCGGCTGATGCAAACCGCCTTCTTTACAAACCTGCTCTATCATTGTTTCTAATTGCTCACGGCTTTCATTTAGCAATTTCAGATCTGTCGGATATTCTATTTGCTGCTCTGCTACAGTAGCATCCAGTAAAACAGTTCCACTGTTGCCGGGTACAGTAATTTTATTGGCAACTGAATCATTGCCTTCCATATTGTCTGATGGTTCAATGCTGCTTTGATCATCATCTGCTGAAGTGCCTGAGTTTTTATTTTCATTATCCCATGAAGTGCACACATCCATATCTTTAGTGGGTTGAGGAATAATACCTGCTTGTTGCAGCACCAATTGATTGAACTCTTCCATCACGTCCTGGCCTAAACGATATCGGATGCTTACCATTAGTGATGGATCAAAAGGTTCTTTGGTGGTAAAGCTGCTTAGACCAACGAAATATTGCAGGTACATATTTTCCTGGATCTGTGCTACTACCTCACGATCATCTATGTTGAGCATATGTTTAATAATAACAGCTCCGATAACCATACGGGCGCTAAGAGAAGGTGCTCCAAAATCATTGTTCATCTTTCTATAATAAACATTGGCCAGAAGATCCCAGGGGATGCAGTCAGCTAATTTTACCCAACGATTATTCTTATCTAAATGTTGAGAAAAAGGTGTTTGAAAACCTTCCAATGTAAGTTGTGCTTGTGGAATATAGCGTATCAAAGTGCAAGGGTTTTATAATATTAAGACCTTTATCCTTGCACTTTCGCTTCATCGATTATCACTAAAGTTATTGACAGATGTGGATTACCGACTTAATCAGCAGATCCTAATTAATTCAAAGAATTTTATTTGTTCATTTCCTGACATCATCTTACAATTTCAAAATCATCAAACGACGTTTCCTTTTCCTGCGTTACAATTACATCTTCAACCCCGGCTTTCTCAGGACCATTCCTGCACCACTCAATAAATTCCTCTAATTGATTTTCCTTTCCGGTAATCATAGCTTCTACATCACCTTCTTTTGTATTTTTTATCCAGCCGGTCAGGTTAAGTTTATCCGCAATTTTTTTTGCGGTGGCCCTGTAAAAAACGCCCTGCACATCGCCCTTTATTAATAAATGCATTGTAGGCATATCTTTTTATTTTACAAAATCAAAAAGTGTTGCAGTAAAAATTCCTCTTTCCCGTTTCTTAAAGATGGCTTTCCAGTTTCCAATATACCTTATGAGTGATGGTACAAGGTAATTTCCAAATTTGGTTAGCTCTACCTGCATCTGAACATTAAAATCATATACTCCCGCATCATAGCTCAATGAATAATTGC
>JBBPZF010000392.1:0-6538 GCA_038199105.1 Chitinophagales bacterium
CCCATGGAATTCTTTAGAGGAAACTTTTCCTGTAGGAAGTATTCATGAAGGAACCGTGACAAGAAAAGATGATAAAGGAGCGGTTGTTCAATTACCTTATGGCCTGGAGGGCTTTGCACCTGCACGTCACCTTCGCATGGAAGATGAAAAAGTAATCAGCATTGATCAGATAGCGCCGTTTATGGTAATTGAGTTTGATCGTAATGATAAAAAAATCATCTTAAGCCATAGCCGCATTTGGGAACAGGTAAAAACTGATGAAAAGAATGCGCAGATGAAGGAGCAAAGAGCTGATGCAGAAAGTACTAAAAAAGCAGTGAAGACTATTCAAAGCAAAGTTGAAAAAACAACGCTGGGAGATTTAGGTGTATTGGCTGATTTGAAAAAGAAAATGGATAATGAAGAAGATGCTGCTCCAAAAAAGAAGCCTGCAGTTGAAAAACCTGAAATTGAAATAAATAAAGGTCCAATCATCAATACGGTTGTAAGCGAGGAAATTAAAGCTGATAAAGCCGGTGATGGCGATGCAGATTTATTAATTGAAAGAGAAGATAGGTCGTTAAAAGCCGAAGCAAAAGGTAACGCACAAGCTGAAGAAAAAGAGGAAAGTAAAGAAGAAGGCGCGGCAGGTGATCCTTCTGAAGACAATATAGAAAAATAAGAGTTGTCTTATTTACACAAAATCCCGGGAAATATTCCGGGATTTTTTTTGCCGATTACTCTCTAAATTCTTAAAAGGGCAAATATCTTCCTGATAGGCTAAGTATGTCTGCACCAAATGTGCTGTGTCGGTAACGGCATATAAATGTCTTTGATTTATAGACCCATCTTTTAATGGTATAATTTATGAGGGTTGGAAAGAGAGTATTTAGAATTTTTCGGATGAATAAGTCAAAAATTATTATTTCGTGCCTGACAGTTGTAATTATAATCCTTACGGTAGTATTGTTGCTATTGATTATGTTTTTATAAGTTCTATTAAATTTTCTACGAAAAAGATGCAATAGTTTTAGCTGCTATATATCCACTCGTCCAGGCATGCTGAAAATTGAAGCCACCTGTAATGCCATCCACATCTAATATTTCACCTGCAAAAAATAACTTTGGTAAGATTCTACTTTCCATGCTTGCAGCATTTACATCGCTTAGTTTTATACCTCCCGCCGTTACGAATTCTTCTTTAAAAGTAGTTTTACCTTTTACATGAAACTGTTGTGAGCAAAGTTGAATAGCTAAAAGATTTTGAAGCCTTAGCGGCAAGTCTGCCCACCTGACATCTTCGTTTATACCACAACATTCGAGATGATACTGCCATAACCTGGAGGGCAGACAAAAAGGATTGCGGTTCCCAACTTTTTGCGAAGCTAAATCATACCTCAGCGATTTGAGTTTTTCCAAAATAGAATTTGCATTGAACTGCGGAAGCCAATTAATGGTGATTACAAAATCATATTTACGCTCAGCTAATATTCTCGCGGCAAATGCCGAAAGTTTTAGAATTGCGGGACCGCTTAATCCCCAGTGTGTAATTAGCAGCGGGCCGGTCTGTGATAGTTTAGAGCCATTTAGCTTTATTATAACCTCGTTCACGCTGATACCCATTAATTCAACAATAGAGTTTCCGGGAATATTAAATGTAAATAAAGAAGGAACCGGTGACGAAAAACCATGGCCCAATTTTTCAAGCCAGGCAAAATATTCTTTTTTATGATAGCCGCCGCTGGCAACGCAGACAAAATCACTTTGAAGAATACTTCCATCTTTACAAGTCAACAGGAATTTATTTTTTTCTTCCGTGTTATCGCCAGAATTTTCTTTTAATTGATTTTCCAATTGAACTACTTCGCAATTCATTACTATTTTAATACGTAGCTTTTCTGCCTCATGTATAAAGCAATTTATAATCGTTTCAGAAGAATTAGTTGATGGAAACATACGCCCATCGCCTTCAGTTTTTAATTCAATACCTCTTTCTTTAAACCATTGAATTGTATCGGTGGTAAAAAAATGATGGAAAGATTGTTTTAAAAATTTTTCTCCGCGGGGATATTTTTTTATCATTTCTGCAATACTGAAACACGCATGAGTTACGTTGCAACGCCCGCCGCCACTTACTCTTACTTTGCTTAGCAGCTTTGATGATTTTTCAATTATTGTTACATCAAGCGCAGGATTTTTTTGTGCCGCATTTATTGCACAGAAAAATCCGGCAGCACCTCCACCGATAACTATTAGCTTTTTTCGCATCAGACTAAAGATATTTGAAAATAAAAATAGGAACCCTGATAAAGAATAGTTAGCCTATGCCGGCTTTGATTCAAAATGAAAAGAAGGAAATAGACAGAATCAAAAAGGAGGTGGATTCTTAATAAATAAATACTGATATCAATAGTGATATTTCCATAGAAATATTTCACAGCTGAGCATCAATAATCCGAACACAAATTAGAATTTGCCTTTTCTGCTACCTCAATATTATCAAAAGATGATAAGATATCCGCGGCATTTTTTCTCACGCACACAGTATGTTCATAGTGGGCTGAAGGTTTCGCGTCCTTAGTCCGAACCGTCCAGCCGTCTTTATCGTTGTAAACTTCTTTTCTTCCCATGTTGATCATCGGTTCTATTGCGATTACCAACCCATCATTTAATTTTGTGCCTCTTCCCCGTTTACCATAATTAGGAACCTGCGGGTCTTCATGCAGATCTCTTCCCAGGCCATGCCCTACCAATTCACGAACAACACCATAGCCATTTTTGCGCTCAGTATATTCCTGTACGGCGTTAGCAATATCGCCTATCCTGTTTCCCACAACTGCTTTTTCAATACCCTTGTAAAGTGAATCTTTTGTTACACGCAGGAGCCTTTTTACGCTTTCGCTGATGTCACCTAACGCGAACGTATATGCGCTGTCCCCATGAAATCCATTCTTGAAAACGCCTACGTCTATTGAGACAACATCTCCCTCTTTTAATTCAGTTTCTGTAGGAAAACCATGCACAACGGCATCATTTACTGACATACAACATGCATAAGGAAAACCATGATAATTTTTGAATGAAGGGATTGAATCATGATCTCTTATAAATTGCTCCGCAAGATTGTTTAAATACATGGTAGAAATTCCCGGTTTTATTTTTTTACCAACTTCTGCAATGGTATTATTTACCAATAAACAATTCTGCCTTATGAGTTCTATTTCTTCCTGCGTTTTATAATCGATCATTGCATTCAATTTAAAAAAAACCCTGACTTAAGAGGCCAGGGTTACAATACTATTTTATACAAATTATAAATTTCCAGTAACACCCGGAGCTGCAGTTTGCCTGCCCTGTATACGTCCCGTGCTCATCAAACCATCATATTGGCGCATTAGCAATTGTGTTTCGATCTGCTGAAGTGTATCAAGAACTACTGCTACCATAATTAATAAAGACGTACCACCATAGAAAGTAGCAAAGCCTTGTGTAACTCCCATCAATTGCGCAATGCCTGGCAAAATTCCCACAAATGCTAACAGCACAGCACCTGGCAGAGTGATTCGATCCATTATCGTACCTATGTAATCTGTAGTCGGCTGACCCGGTTTTACACCTGGAATAAATCCATTGCTCCGCTTCAAATCGTCAGCCATTTGCTTTGGATTAAATATTAATGCAGTATATAAAAACGTAAATCCAATTACCATGATCGAATAAATAATCATGTAAATAAAATTGGTATGGTCAGTAAAATACAAAGCCCAACTTTTACCTGAGGTTTGAAAACCTGCAAATATGGTTGGCAAGAACATAATGGCTTGTGCAAAAATGATTGGCATAACACCGGCAGCATTCACCTTTAAAGGTAAAAACTGTCTTGCTCCACCAAACTGCCTGTTACCAACTATTTGTTTAGCATAATTTACAGGAACTTTTCGCACGCCTTGTACTAATAATATAAGCCCTAAAATAACCGCAATGAAAGCAGCAATCTCTATGAGAAATATTAATAGTCCCCCGCCGCCTCTTGTTTGTTTTGCAGAAAATTCCTGCATAAATGATTGCGGAAGCCTTGCCAAAATGCCCACCATAATTATTATAGACGTACCATTTCCTAAACCTTTATCCGTAATTTTTTCACCCAGCCACATTACAAACAAAGTACCCACTGTAAGTATTATAACGGTTGAGACCCAGAAAAATCCGGCATAAGCTTCCAGTAAAGCTTCACGATTGGAGGTAGTTAAAAATCCGATATAAGCAGCCGCTTGAAATGCAGTTACTATCACAGTAAGATAACGCGTCCATTGATTGATCTTCTTTCTTCCGCTCTCGCCTTCTTTTTGGATCTTTGCAATCTGTGGTACAAGAATAGTCATCAATTGCATGAAGATGGAGGCCGAGATATATGGCATTATTCCCAAAGCAAAAATGGATGCTTTTGAAAAGGCGCCTCCCACAAATGCATCCAAAAGCCCAAGCATGCCCGCTTTAGAACTATTCTGCAGATTAGTAAGTTTATTGGGATCGAGGCCTGGAAGTACGATGTGTGAACCTAACCTGTAAACAAGAATGAGCAATAGAGTAACAAGAATCTTGTTTCTCAATTCCTCGATTGTCCAGATATTTTTTAATGTATTAAAGAATTTCTTCACAGAAGTATCAAGATTTAATTATTTGCAATTTCAAATACTGAAGGCAAATATCAGTTTATTATTTCACTATTTCGATAGTTCCGCCCGCAGATTCGATCGCGCCTTTTGCTTTCTCACTTACTGCATTCACTTTGAATGGAATAATAGATTTGAGTACGCCGTTTCCCAGAATTTTTACGCGGTCATTCTGCGCAATAAGATTATTGATATAAAGATTTTCAGGAGTAAACTCTTTTAAACCATGCTTCTCAATAAGCTGATCAATTTGACCAAGGTTAAACACTTTGTATTCTACGCGGTTGTTATTTTTAAATCCTCTCTTAGGTAGCCTGCGCTGAATAGGCATTTGGCCTCCTTCATGCGCCATCTTAATTTTATAACCGGCACGGCTTTGTCCGCCCTTGTTACCTTTTGTAGCTGTTCCACCTTTACCCGATGCTTCACCGCGGCCAAGTCTTTTCTGTTTGTGTGTAGAACCTTTTGCTGGTCTTAGATTGTGTATTTGCATTGTACTTTTTTTGAACTTAACGCTCCGCGTACCCGGAGCTCGCTTTTATAAAATAAAATCCTGAAAACTCAGGATAATTCTTCAACTGTTACAAGGTGACTTACTTTATTCACCATTCCCAAAATCTGCGGAGTTGCTTCTACTTCTTTAGTAGCATTCAATTTATTTAATCCTAGTGCCTGCAGGGTTAGCTTCTGTCGCTCTGATCTGTCAATTCCACTTTTTACCTGTTTGATTTTAATCTTTTTCATGTTGCCTATTTTTAGTATTAGGATGTTAGTATCAAGTATCAAGAAAAAACTCTTCTACTTTCTACTTAGTTCCTGCTACTTACTTCTTGTTTGCTTTACCCGTTAAATACTTTCTTCAAAGAAATGTTCCTTGTTTTAGCTACGCTAATAGGTTCCCTTAAAGTTGCTAATGCTTTCACTGTTGCCTTCACCACGTTATGAGGATTAGACGAACCAAGTGATTTAGCTAACACGTCAGTAATACCGGCGCTTTCCAAAACTGCACGCATACTGCCTCCGGCGATTACACCCGTACCGGGAGCGCCTGGCTTTATTAAAACTTTCGCCGCACCTTCTTTACTCCACTGTTCGTGAGGTATAGTGCCGTGCATTATAGGAACTTTAATAAGATTTTTCTTCGCGTCATCAATTCCTTTAAGAATTGCTTCCTGCACTTCTTTTGCTTTACCTAAACCCTGCCCTACCACACCGGCTTCATTACCCACAACCACGAGTGCAGAAAAACTAAATGCCCTACCCCCTTTTGTTGTTTTCACAACACGGTTGATGGACACTACTTTTTCTTTAAGTTCCAGATCAGCACCTTTAATCCTTTGTGTATTTGCTTTTAACATTATAAAGATTTATGTTTTTTGTTTTTAGTGCGCATTAAAATACTAATCCACCTTCTCTTGCGCCTTCGGCTACCGCCTTTATACGTCCATGGTATATATAACCACTTCTATCGAACACAACGTCCTTAATTCCCAGGTCCACCGACTTTTGCGCTATAGCGGCACCTACAAGCTTACTTTTTTCAACTTTGTTTACTTTTTGAGCAGCTACATCTTTTTGACGAGAAGATGCAGACGCTATAGTAGTGCCGTTTTCGTCATCAATTAACTGAACATAAATTTCAGTATTGCTTCTAAAAACGCTGAGTCTTGGCTTAGATGCACTTCCGCTTATTTTCTTGCGAATGCGGTACCTTATTTTTTGCCTGGCGCTTACTTTTGAATTCATTTTGTTATGTTTTTATCCACCCCAAACCCCTGAAGGGGCTTTTGAAGTCTTTAATTCTTTTTCTACATTATTGCTCCCGTGCTTTTCTCGCTTTAAGGGCGGGGATCTTATTTACCTGCAGATTTACCGGCTTTCCTGCG
>JBBPZF010000393.1:0-3992 GCA_038199105.1 Chitinophagales bacterium
AGAGCAAAATATTTTTCACCTTCTTTTGGCGGGCGAACAGAACCATAAACAGTATCACCTGTTTTAAGTCCAAACAGCTTTATTTGAGATGGAGAAACATATACATCATCCGGTGAAGAAAGATACATGTAATCACTGCTTCTTAAGAAACCATATCCATCAGGCATCATTTCTAAAACACCTTCTGCTAAAATAACTCCGTCAAATTCAATATTAAATGTTGGTTCTTTTTTATGCTGATAAGGTTTTTGCTGTTTTTGATAACCATTGTTTGTGGAAGACTCCTGTGCTTCTGGTTCCTCTTCGTCTTCTTCTATTTCGTCATCCTCATCATTTAATAAGTCAACTAATCCCGGAGCGATTGATTTAGGATCAGCGGCCATTTTTAAATCCAGTGATCTTTCTTCCTTTTCTGGTTCTGATTCTTCTTCCTTTTGCTTTTTTGCAACCTTTTTCTTTTCTTCTTTTTTCTCGTCAGCTTTTTTGGTCTTAACTTCTTTTACTTCGGCAGCATTGTTATCATTGGAGCTATCATCAACAGCTGGCTTGCTGATTCTTCTGCGTTTAGTCTTTTCGACTTCTGGTTCTTTTTTTTCGGTACTCATGGATGTTTGTTTATCAAGAATCTGGTAAATTAATTCCTGTTTTTCTAATTTTTTTGCGTCGGAAATGTCTTGCTGCTCCGCTATATCGAGCAACTCCGGAACGAGCATATCGTTCAGTTGTAAAATGTCGTACATAAAATGACGTGTGAATTAATAGTCAAAAACCTTGAAAATTGTGAAATCTAAATTTTGATGATTTATATGGAATGGATTCTATAAAGTAGAGAGACCGTAGTAATGAGGACCAGACAGCTTTCTTTTGCAATAATACGCCATTTTGTAACAGAATGAAAATATTTCTCAGATTCCTTCAGATTTTTTGGTTAAAACTCTTTGGATTTCTAGTAAGGTGCTTTATAAAAATGATTTTATATAGTTAGTTCTATCTCAAGCGTCCTTTATATTTGCATCAATAGAAATTAAGACAATGTTTAACGATAGAATAAGGATTAAGGCTGTTCTTGACAGCGATATAATCGACAAAAAAATTACGGTTATGGGATGGGTCCGCACCTTCCGTAATAACCAGTTTATAGCTTTAAACGATGGAAGTACTAATAATAATTTGCAGATCGTTGCGGAATTAGGCCGCTTTGATGAAACGCTGTTAAAAAGATTAACTACCGGGGCTTCGATAAAGGTAAGCGGGGAAATAATTTCTTCTCTCGGAAAAGGCCAAAGGGTGGAATTAAAGGCTGAGACCATCGAAATTCTTGGTGACAGTGATCCGGAAAAATTTCCTCTGCAGCCCAAAAAACACAGCCTGGAATTTTTGCGGGAAATTGCCCATTTACGGTTTCGCACCAATACTTTCGGATCCGTTTTTCGAATACGTCATTCATTAGCCTTTGCAGTTCATAAATTTTTTAATGATAGGGGCTTCGTTTATTTGCACACACCTGTAATTACCGCATCTGATGCAGAAGGCGCTGGTGAAACTTTTCATGTTACCAATTTCGATCTTGAAAATCCTGTCAAAAATGAGGACGGTACTATTAATTATAAAGAAGATTTTTTTGGGAGACCAACCAATCTTACTGTAAGCGGACAACTTGAAGCAGAGCTCGGAGCAATGGCTTTAAGCGATGTTTACACTTTTGGCCCAACATTTAGGGCAGAAAACTCAAACACTGCAAGACATCTTGCCGAGTTTTGGATGATTGAACCAGAGATGGCTTTTTCTGATCTTGAGGATGATATGAACCTCGCAGAGGAATTTATCAAATACATTATTCAGTATGTTTTAGATAATAATAAAGATGATCTTGATTTTCTTGCAAGCCGCCTGGCAGACGAGGAAAAGCAAAAGCCTCAAAACGAGCGCAGTGAAATGGGCCTCATCGAGAAACTTGAATTTGTAGTTAGTAACAAATTTGAAAGGCTTAGTTATACGGAAGCAATTGAAATTTTAAAAGAAAGCAATCATAATAAGAAAAAAAAGTTCCAATATTTAATTGATAAATGGGGAGTGGATCTGCAGAGCGAACATGAAAGATACCTGGTTGAAAAGCATTTTAAAAAACCGGTGATTCTTATAAACTATCCGAAGGAGATCAAAGCTTTTTATATGCGTCAGAATGATGACGGTAAAACGGTAGCGGCAATGGATATACTTGCGCCTGGCATTGGCGAAATTGTTGGTGGTTCACAAAGAGAAGAACGCCTTGATAAATTAGAAGATCGCATGATGGAAATGAATATTCCTGCCGAAGAATTATATTGGTATCTTGACACCCGAAGATTTGGCTCTTGCCCGCATGCCGGCTTTGGGCTTGGTTTTGAGCGATTAATTCAATTTGTTACCGGCATGACAAATATCAGGGACGTGATCCCTTTTCCCCGTTTTCCTAAAAATGCAGACTTTTAATTTGTATAAGTACAAGAGTTATTTTTTCAAAAAAGCTTTTATCCTTGTTCCAACATTCTCTCTAATATTTACATAGAAGAGATTGTAATCTGCAATGTGATAATTCTTAGTAGTTAGAAAAATACTTCCAAAAAATTGAGGCTTATTTACCCATAAAACATTTTCATGAATCTGAGCATGAACAAGGGCTGGAATCACTTTGTCAAAATTTTTAAGTATGCCTCCTTTGTTTAGTTTAGCAGGTGCTATGGTCGTATCCATATTCCAGGTAAGCGGATTTATTACAATCGCTTTTCGTTTTTCTTTTGCAACAAAAGGCGCTTCGTAGCCTTCTTTGAAGGTTCTCCATCCTATAAAACATCCGGTGGAAGTTGAGTCTGCGCAGGGTTTTAAAGTTGAAAAATAATCAGTAAAAACCGGCAGGCCGATTATGTACGCACAGACTAATTGTTTCTGCAAAGATTTTCCCTGGAAAAATTCTTTAAGTAAACGAGCCGCATGCGATGTTCCCTGGCTATGTGATGCTATTATAATGGGCCTTCCATTATTAAAATGTTGCAAATAATATTCAAATGCCTTCTTCACATATTCGTAGGCAAAATCCAGTGATTCCTTAGCAGAATCAGATGTTGAATAAAATGCCTGGAGGTTTGCCTGCCTGTATCTTGGTGCAAATACCCGGCAATATTTATTGAACACACTTGCCTGGTAAAGAATGGCGGAATTATCTGTTTTCCGGTTTAGCTTTTCATTATTGATATCTGCATTCCACCCCATAGCCATTTTACTATCGGTGTAGGTAGTGGGATGAATAAAAAACACATCTGCTAAGGTATCTGATCGTTGATTTTGTAAATCTTTGGGAACTTCGTCTGAAGGATCTTCTTTAAGTGGATGTGCCGCCCAATAATCTAAGTTGCTATAATCCGGTATGGTGCTTTTTTCGTTGAAGTTATAATTAATTGAAGAACTATAATTTTTAAGAGAGCAAGAGGTAAATACAGGAGAGTTCAAAAATAAAATAACAATAAATAAACCCTTTAATAAACCATTACTTTTGTAATTTGACATCAACAAAACTACATTCACAATTTGGTAAAGAAAAAAATAACAACATGACGATTCCTTCAGTTGACTTAGAAGATTTCACTTCCGGTAATGCAGATAAGAAAAAGGCGTTTGTAGAAAAATTAGGAAAAGCTTTCGAAGATGTTGGTTTTGCTGCTGTAAAAAATCATGGCATTTCTGGGGAACTTATACATGAATTATATAAAGACGTTCAACAATTTTTTTCTCTTCCTTCCGAGAAGAAAAAGCATTTCGAAAAGCCTGAACTTGCGGGCCAGCGTGGTTATACCTCTTTTGGTAAAGAGCATGCAAAGGGAAGTGATGCGCCGGATTTAAAAGAATTTTTTCAATATGGACAAATTGTTCCTGAAGATCACCGGCTAAAGCCTGAGTATCCTGATAATGTAAAAGTTGATGATGTTTCTGGTTTTGACCAGACCTTTTTCCAGGCA
>JBBPZF010000394.1:0-4275 GCA_038199105.1 Chitinophagales bacterium
ATTGAGTGAAAGGAAAATTTCTGAGGTAAATATTATACCAAACGTTGAGACGCAGTTTTCCAGTGGAGAAAAAGTTTCTTTATTAAATTATCTGCCTGATAACACAGTTGTGTGGACAGAAGATTGGGAATTCATAAAGGAAAAAGTTGAGCTGCAGCAGGAAGACCTCGAACTGTTTTTAGAATATAATAAGAGCAACGGCAAGCAACAAACGCAGAGCGATGATGATGAGTTGAATGAGAAAGAAGCTGTTTCTCAAAATGATTTTGTTGCTGCCAATGTTTTAGAAGAGCAATTAAAAGAACGGCACATTGTTGAGTTTGGAAATAAATCTTATTTCACTAACAACAAAGAAACGAATAACGATCAGCAGTTTTTAGATTTCCATATTCAACCCCAGCCAGCATTTAACCGGCAATTCAAATTACTGATTGAGAACCTGAACAAATTTGAAAAGCAACAATACAGCATATTTATTTTTGCAGAAAATCCTAAGCAGTTAGAACGTCTTCACAGTATTTTCAGCGACCTCAATGCCGAAATAAATTTCACGCCTGTTCCTACTTCTATTCATGAAGGCTTTATTGATAACGATCTTAAATTGGTTTGTTATACCGATCATGAAATTTTTCAACGCTATCACAAATACAAAGTTCGACAGGCTTTCAGCAAGAATAAAGCACTTACGTTAAAGACACTTCGTGAGCTGCAACCAGGAGATTATGTTACACACATTGACCATGGCGTTGGTGTTTTTAGCGGGTTGGAAAAAATAGAAGCTAATGGCAGGTTGCAGGAGGCTGTACGAATAGTGTATAAAGACAAGGACCTGTTGTATGTAAATATTTCTTCGCTGCATAAAATAAGTAAGTACAGCGGTAAAGAAGGTACGGTTCCCAAAATGAATAAGTTGGGAAGTGATGTATGGAACAAGCTGAAAGAAAAAACAAAGAAACAGGTAAAAGACATTGCTACTGATCTTATAAAACTATACGCCCAACGTAAGAGCCAGAAAGGATTTGCGCATGCCCCTGACAATTATATGCAAACGGAACTGGAGTCGTCTTTTATTTATGAAGACACGCCCGACCAAAGCAAGGCCGTTGAGGATGTGAAAAGAGACATGGAAAAAGAATCGCCCATGGACAGGCTGGTGTGCGGCGATGTGGGATTTGGTAAAACGGAAGTGGCTATAAGAGCTGCATTCAAAACATGCCTCGACGGTAAACAGGCTGCAGTGCTGGTTCCTACAACTATTCTTGCCTATCAGCATTATAAAACTTTTAGTGAGCGGCTGGCAGATTTTCCCGTTACTGTTGATTACATCAACCGTTTTAAATCTTCAAAAGAAAAAAAAGAAACGTTACAAAAATTACAGGAAGGAAAAATTGATATCATTATCGGTACGCATGCATTGCTTGGCAAAGATGTAAAGTTCAAAGACCTCGGAATAATGATTATTGACGAGGAGCAAAAATTTGGCGTAGCCGCAAAAGAAAAACTAAAACTAATACGTACAACAGTAGATTCACTCACACTAACGGCCACCCCTATCCCAAGAACTTTACAATTTAGCCTGATGGGTGCAAGAGACCTGAGCATTATAAACACGCCTCCACCAAACAGGCAACCTATTCAAACTGAAGTGCACGTCTTCAACCAGGATTTTATACGTGATGCCATCTATTATGAAACCGAAAGAGGCGGACAGGTTTTCTTTATTCACAATCGTGTACATGGGCTTGCGGAGATGCGTGTGCTGATACAGGAGCTTTGTCCTGACTTAAGTGTTGCTTATGCGCATGGGCAAATGGAAGGCGATAAGCTCGAGGAAACGATCCTTGATTTTATGGATCAAAAATATGATGTGCTTCTTTGTACAAATATTATTGAAAGTGGGGTTGATATTCCAAATGTAAATACTATTATTGTAAATAATGCCCATCATTTTGGGCTTAGTGATCTGCACCAGTTAAGAGGTAGAGTTGGCCGAAGCAACAAGAAAGCATTTTGTTATTTATTGGCTCCGCCAATGAGCACTTTACCGGCGGATAGCCGCAAACGATTAACAACACTTGAACAATACAGCGATCTTGGAAGTGGCTTCCAGATTGCCATGCGTGACCTTGATATTCGTGGCGCAGGAAATATGTTGGGAGGCGAGCAAAGTGGTTTCATAGCAGAAATTGGTTTTGAAATGTACCAGAAAATTTTGGATGAAGCTATTCGCGAATTGAAGCGGAAAGATTTTAAAGAATTATTTAAAGAGGAGATTGAAAAACAGGATGATTTTGTTTCAGACTGTACTATTGATACGGACCTGGAAATATTAATACCCGATGGATATGTAGAAAGTATAACCGAAAGGCTTAGCCTTTACTCGCGTCTCGATAATTGTGAAACCGATAAAGACCTTGCTGAATTTCATACAGAAATGACAGATCGTTTTGGTGAGGTGCCGCCACAGGTTGAAGATCTTTTTACAACTGTACGTTGCAGAAGGATTGCTGTACAGCTTGGTTTTGAAAAGATGATTTTGAAAGATAATATTCTCAAATGCTTTTTTGTCGCTAACCCTGATTCAGCGTTTTTCAGCAGTAAAACCTTTGAAAAAATTCTTGATTTTATTCAAACTAAAACAAACAAAGCGAAGCTAAAACAGGTAGGTAGAAATGGGATATTAATAGTAAAGGACGTTCCCAGCATGCAGGAAATGTATGACTTTCTGAACCGGATGGTGAAAAGCCTGGGTTAATTGATGAGGGCTTTGGTATAACAAAAAGCGATATAGAAAAACCATATCGCTTTAAAAAAAAATACATTATTAAAATTACCAGCCTTTTTTTGCAACCCCGTCTTTAACTGCCTGCTCAGCATTCGCTTCGCTAAGCATGGTGGTCATTTTATTGCCTTTACCGTCATTGCCCTGTGCCATATAACCACCGCGTGAAGTTTTAGTTATTACGGCATCCTGCATTGGTACATTTTTTTCCTTTGTTTTCATGCAATACGCTGTTATCATTTTTGACATTTTAAATGGGTTTATAGTTTAGTAATTGTGTTATTGCCCATAGTCAATTGACCGGGGATTCTCAAATTTAGCAATTTATAGTTGTTTATACCTATATTATTTGCCAAAGCCTATTCCATTACCTTCCTACTGTATTTTTAATCTTTGTGAGCAATACATTCAAGCGGTAAGTAAAATACAATTCGTAGGAATATTCCAGTTGCTTTTCCACAAAATCATAATAGGGACTGAACCTGAAATCAAAGTTCCCATTTTTAAAAATTTCCTTATCATAAATAAGGCTCGCAAATAAGAGTTGGCGGTGCTTTTCTGTGTACCCAATAAATTTTTCTGATACTGAACTGAATAGTGAATTGCCCCGCGGATTGATAAAGCCGTTGCTGCTCCAGTATCTCATATCAAGATCAAAATATTTAAACTTGAAAAGGAGATGGGACAGCCACGCATTACCTTCATTAAAAGGCTGAACCTTATTGCCGGAGATATCTTTATAGTTTACATAGTAATTATCAAAAATTACTTTTCGCAAAAAGCGGTCGCCTGTATTGTACCCAAATGAAACGCCGGCTGCATCATTCACCAGCGATGTTAAAGGGGTAGAATTCGAGTCAATTTGACCACCTTTATGTGAGTATAAAAATTGGATTGGCACCTTTAATTCGATTTTCTCATTATTTATCAATTTCAAAGTCGGAAGATATCCAATATCAAATTCCTCTTTATACGGATCGCCAAGGTGAATGGCCCTTCGCCAGTTTATATAAAAATCGTGATCGTAAGGTTTAGTATTTACAAAAAACTGGAAGCCGTTCTCAAGGCGCTCGTTAATTATAAGTTTATAATCGTAAATAGGTTCGATGAAGCCGTGATTGGTGTTGCCTTCCAGCGTTCCGAGAATGTAAGACGAATGTTTCGCTTTATACTTTACTGAAAAGGTTGGCAACAAAGAAGTGTAGCCTTTTCTGCCAAATTCTTTTTGAAGATAAATACCCCCTTTGATAACAAATCTTGAAGTTGGCTGGTATTGAATTTCAGGAATAAGTTCGTATCCAAATAATGTTCCGCTAAGCGGAATCTTTGTAAAATACTCTGTATTGTAGATGTAGTTAAGGTTATAAAGGTTCAGGGAAAGCTTTTGACTATCTGCCGGGTTTATTTCAGTTTTTCTTTTAAACACGGGATAATCTATCTGCGCATCAACCCCAACAGATGACAGAATAAAAGCCAGCGGCAAAACACGCCTC
>JBBPZF010000395.1:0-10163 GCA_038199105.1 Chitinophagales bacterium
AAGATCAATAATTGCAGATGCGTTGTAATTGACTGAAAAATTACTGACAGTAATTTCAGGAGGAGGGGGAGTTTTGGGAATGGTTAATTGATATTGAACCGGAGATGTTGATTGTCTTGTAATTGTTGTATCGCTTAATGCTTCGCTAATTTTTCCAAGATAAAAGTCAAGGGAATTGTCTGCATTATTAAATAGTTGAACAAAGCCATCAAGCGTTGTTGACTTTAGATTTTCATTTTTTGAAAAATCAATTGCAGATGGTTCAACAGAAATGTCGTTAATTTTCTTTCCTGAATAGGTTTGAGCAATTTTTTTCCACTTACCATCCTTTAAATAATTAACCTGAGAATCAAAATTATCAGTACCTGTAAAATCAAAACTTAGAACAGAAATTTTCTTTTGGAAAATCTCTTTGCTGCCAATATAAAAACCTGCGCCAACAGCCGGGAACTCACCAAAAGGTTTAAAGGGTTTGGCGGCATCAATGGAACCTGTATCGCTGCTCAAGACAAGGTCTTTAACCCCTGTAACTTGCACATCAATTTCAATAGTATCAATTTTATTGCTGCATAAAACTTTATATGGAATAGCATTTAACTCACCCTGTTTAAGATAAATTTTAAGCAATGGCAAAGCGGTTTCAAAATTTTCTTTGTGAATCTTTTCTGTGTAAGGAATTATTGCAGGATCATTTGGACCTAACGAAAAAGTAAATGTTAATTGCTTTAAGCCATCATTATATTTTGATGAAACTGTTTTTTCTACCCAATCTTTTTTCCCTGTAAGAAATGCTTCAAAGCCGCCCCATGTATTATCAGGTAATCGTACCAGTTCAGGAATATTATTACTGAAAGCAAATGTTACAGTTATATCCCTGGTACCTTCAGCTAAAAATAAAATGTTTGAGGCGATTGCAAAGCCGACTTTATCAGTTGGCTTATTTTTGGAGTTGCCAAAAGTAAACCAGCTTTTATCTGCTGAAAGTAATTTTGCCCCATGCCCATCTTCTGAGTTTGCAATTTCAAAAGATTTCAGCGGTCCACTATTTTCAAGACTAATCTGCTGTGACTGAATTTTTGTAATCGTTGTTTTATTTAAAACAACATTATCTATCAGCCTATAGCTTATTTCTTTTCCAGCGACATCTTTTCCACCCTTGAAAAGAATATCTTTTTCTAATAAATGTTGGGTAAAAGGCTTTTGTAATTCGAAAGTAAGGTATGCTTCATCGGCTTGCGGCAGCTTATTTTTTAATTGCAAAACATCTTTATAATAAAAATCGAGATGCCTTTGTGTATAGCGGTTTAAATCGTCCTGGGCCGTTTTAAAGAGTTTGGTAAAAGTGAGAAACAATGCATAATGCGGACTGTGTTGAGGAAAATCCTGTAATGTTTTTTCAAATAAATCTTTTGCCCGGTCAACAATGGTCGCAACGCCTTTTAATAATGTTTCAATAGCACTGTTAAAAAGATTGTGATTTATAATGTAGACAATTTTTTGGCTAACGGTCAAGGGGAGAGGAACCGTAATTGGTAAATTGAAACCTGCCGTTTGCCAGGCCGGATCAAGATTTATTCTATTAAAATTTTCATCAGAAAAAACATCAACCGGCGCATCACTGTCTAATTGATTTACAGAATAATCTAATAAACCGATCTTAAAATCATTAAAAAACTTTTCGATGTTTGCAAGCGGAAATTGCAATTTACCGGAGATAACATCTTTTAAAATTGCTTTGTATTCAAAACTATCAGGCAGCAATTTGTATTGTTTATTAATGGTGGTTACAAGTGAAAACAAAACGTCAAAAAGAAATTTGAAATACATTTTTGCATCAGAATCGCCGGCAGCCAATGTGATTTTTTTATACAACAGCTTTTTATAATCGCTTATTCGCCTTACGTCAATTTTTGTAAGCGTGGCAAGTGTTACACTTACATCCATCATCATTAAAGGTTGCCACGTTCCGTCAATCAAATTGTCTTCATTATAATAATTCAAATGTTCAGCATAACGTTTTGCAAACAACAAAAGGTCTTCTGCTTTGCGTTCGTCAACATTGGCATAATGCACGTTCAGTGCAGCAAGCACACGGGTTACCTGGCTTGTGCCTTCTCTTGTTAAAGGGTTTTTATCTGTACAAGACATGATATGATATGCTATTCTATATTTATTGTTCCTGGCTTATTGCTAATCAGTCGCCGCTGGTAGTTCTATTTATAGCAATAATTATTTTAAATCAGTTGCTTCATTTTTATAAAAAGGAAAAACAAAATTGAACCGGGAATTTGTTGCACTCACCATGTAATCAATCACAATCAGAATCCGCCCTTCCAATTCTCCTGTATCATCCAAATCAATTTTGTTGACATCAATGCGTGGCTCGTAATACAGAATGGCAGTTGCGATCAAATCTTTAATGTAAGTTTTAAACGTAGTAGTAAGGGATTCAAATACTAACTCATCAAGATTGCATCCGTAATCAGGCCGCATCACACGCTCGCCCTGGCGAGTTGTTAATAAAATTTCAAGACTGCTTTTTATATCATCTTCATTACTTATCATTTCAACCCCTGGCGCTAAAATGCTAAATGTGGGGGGAAAACCCCAACCTGTACCGAGAAATGATTTAGTTACTTTATTCATATTTTATCCTCCAATATTCACCGTAAAACAACCAAGAATAATTGTACCGCCATGGGCTGTACTATCACCGACTCGTGCGGCAGGCGACCCGCCGATATTTACCGTACCAGAACCCTTCACAATAGTATCAGGTGGGCCAATACAAGTACACATATCTCCGACACGGGCAGCAGCCAGGCCTCCAATTTTTACATTAGGGCATCCTACTGTAACCGGCCCTCCTACATGAGGGACAGAACCCGTTATTTGCGGGCATATATGCATATCGCTTATCCGGGCTGCAAAAGGCATTGGTTTTAATTTATAAGTTTATCAATTCTTAATTTATATTCACGATACTTCCTTTTATATTCATAATACCATCGCTGCTTACTGTTGATGTGCCTCCTCCTGCTAACTTTAATTCACCATCAGCCTTCATTTCGAGTTGCGGCGCTGCAATTGAAAGTGATGTTCCTGCCTTTAAAGTAAGCACCGTAGCAGCTTCTATAGTTATACCTTCACGCTCCATAGTAATTTTATTTCCGTTAGCATCTTTAAGTTCAACTTTATTATCAGTATCATTCATACTAAAAACATTGCCCCCGGGAGTTTCAATCGTGATACTTTTTTCTCCATCGTCAAAAATTAGTTTAATACCGGAACGGGATACATAACCTTTTTTATTGTTTGCTTTTTCGGGATCAAGCGGCGCAGCATTTTTACTGCTATGTAACATGCCCAAAACAACAGGTTGGTTTGGATCATTATTCATAAATCCAACTACTACCTCGTCATTCAACTCAGGCATAAAAAAAGTACCGCGCTTATTACCGGCGTCCAGTGTGGCAATGCGGGCATACACACCATCCTGTTGATCATCTACAATCGGCAATCTTAGTTTTACCCTAAAGTCGCCCTCACTGTCAATAATGTCTGTGATTATACCGGAGTGCAAACCCTGTATGGTGCTTAATTCACCGCTTGAGGAAGTTTCGTGTGTTGGATTAATTTGCTCTGCAAAATATTTATCATCCCAGCCGAGTGTAGCCGTTGTGGTCCAGTCACCATCACTAAAATCATGACTGATTGCAGAAACAAAAATGACAACACTGAAGTTATCACCTAACCCTTTCAGTTTAATGAAATCACCGGGCCACACAGGTTGCTCAACCCTTCCAAAATATTTTACATCCCCTCTTATTTTTGCCAAAAGCTTTCGGTTTTTTTTATTAAGAGCTAAGAGTTTTTGTTCTTTACTTTCTTTTTTAGCACCTGTTCTTATGGTAGTTGTTTGCCCTTTTTCTAGTTCAACTGTTACCGTGTTGTTATTACTTTGTTTAAATACTGTTTCTTCATCTACTTTGTCAATCTGCTGTGTAGTGTAATTCCATGTGAGTACTGTTACTTTTTCAGATTGAGTACGGGAATCCTGGTCAACATTAAAATCAATAATGCTTTCACCAAATTCAAGTTCAACTAATTTGTCCACGTCTGCCTTTGGAGGTTCAGTTACAATATCTTTTATAATAATTTCCCCGTTGTTAAGGATGCACATTAAATTGGCGGCGTCTAATTTACTTATCAAAAAATCCCAATCGCTGTTGTTGAATTGTACTAACTGTTTATGTTCAAAAGTTGCGGGTGTGATCTTTTTGCTTTTAAACTTAAACCCGTACTTATGAAAAAATTCTTCGGCAATATCAGTAGCTGATTTTTTTTCGTGATGTGTACTTTTCTTATCAAGAGTCATCTTTACAGTTTCGTCCTTACATTCCAGCGTGAGCATAGGGCAATCATTATTATTTTTTTGCGAATTGGAAACAATGATGCCTTTAAATGTGGTCACCAGATGCTTCAAATCGTATCCCATGCTTATGTCCACTGTTTTGCCTGGTGAAAACTGATTGCTGCTGCTTATTTTAAAATCTTCTGTATCAGGGTCACCATCCACTATCACTATTGTAGCTTTTGTGATCACATTTATTTCCTGGTGAATATTTATGCTTATTATTTCTAAGTCTTCGGAAACGGCTTTACCGTCAACCAAAAGTTTATAGACTACCAGGCTGCCAATTTCAGAGGAAACTTTTTTATTTATAGTAGTTGCATCCATTTTATTATTCTACGGGTGGAAAATAAAGTTTTGTTCCGGTCCTTTTATCTCTGAAACCATCCAAATGATTGAAAGCGGCTACAGGTATTAAATATTTTTGTTCATTGTAGATCCTATACGTCAACAATGAAATTTTATCTTCCGATTTTAATAAACGTTCGTGCGTTACATCAGGGCTTTGCTTTTTTTCTTTTGCCTTTCTAAAACCTTCTTCAACAGTGCCTTTGAAAGTACATTTTGCAACCGCCCTGATGGGCATACCGTCAGGCTTAAAAAGTTTATATTCTATATCTAAATTGACCAGTACGCATTTAAATAATAATGTTCCCCAACATATTTTTAAAAAATAGGGCCTGTGAATATCCCCCTGGTAGTCAATTATAGTATCCCTGAATTTATCAATTTGATCTGCAACTGATTCAGCAGTAGCCAGCGGGTTGAGGATGGCAATACTTTTTGGAGTAGCATCTTTTATAACCCCGGTGCTATCAAAAAGAAAATCGAAATTTATTTCCTGTGCAGTGATCTTATTAAACTTTAAAATTGGCATGGACGTACCAGGAGCCTGTGTATCGCAAAACTCGATCTTATGTCTTGTAGTATAAGTTTCAGGGTTAATTGTTGCAGCAAATTTTTTATTAGCTGCTTTGCTAAAAGCTTTATCAGTAAAAGCCTCTATGTTCAGTTTATCAAGATTTCCAAATCCGCTGGTTATCATCTTTCATTTTTTTGTTGTAAGGTTTTTAAAACTTTTTCGGTTACTTCCTTTGTAATTTCTTTCTTCAGCTTTAAAATATCTTCAGATCTTAATGAAGATGCTTGTTGCTGATTTTTTTCATTTGCTACAATGGCTTTTATATGAAGCTCTTTAATTTCAATCGGCATGGAATTTATTTTAAGCTTATTTATGTAACAGCGGCTGCAATACTGCTGCCAAGGCTTTCGAGACTTATCACATTAAAAAATTGATAGCTTAAAGTGATTGATTCAATAACTACAGAACTTTCCTGTGCATTGAAATTACTTATACTCCATTTTTTAGGAATTGCATTTACAACATACCATGCCTGCAGAGGAATATGCAAATCATTAAGCAAGGCAATGGTGATATTGGTGGGTTCAAAAACGAAATTTTCAAATGCGTTCTGGCACCATAATACGATGCCCGATCCCATAAACATTCCTCGCTTAAGTACAAGATCACTGTAACGGGCACGCCTGGGTAATTGCCAGTTGAACCGGTTTTGTCCCCCTTCATTAAATGTTTCCATTTCCATCTCTACATCAAGACCGCTTACTTCCTGGAATCTAAAATCGCTGGGGATTGATGGAAGTTGAAAGGCTACTGAAAAATGAAACCCAACAGGCGGGTAAGGGAAAATATCCATATTTATTCATTTTGAATTGTTAAGCCTTCGTGTGCCAACTCCAAAGTTTCTATAGCTACTTCATTCCCGTCGGCTTTAAGATCAGTAGGTGTAATTTTTGTTGGCCAGGCATTTTTTACCTTCCATACGATCACAGGTTCGTGATTTTCGTTAAGCAGTGAAATAATAAGATCACGCCTTTGAATGGTATTTAAGCTGACCGTATTAAACCATTCATAAAATTGGTTGTCGCCTTTAAACGATCCTCGCTTTAAAGTGATATTTGAAAACTTACGCTGCCCCGGCATTTTTATTTTTGAATATTCCGGACTGGCTCCATCACGGTATTCGATAACCTCAGTGGTAATATCAAGGCCGGTAACTTCGGTAAACCCGATCTTAGAGCCACCCCATTCTACCTGGAAATGGAATTTGGGTATTGGGTATTGTGCCATTGTATAATTTATTTAATGATGAATATGTTTTTAATTAAGCTTATGACTCCTGAAGTTTGTGTGAAAAGCGCAGGATAATAAATTCTGCCGGACGCACTGCTGCCATGCCAATTTCAACGATAAGAAGGCCATTGAGAATATCTTGCGCCGTCATTGTCTGACCCAGGCCGCATTTCACAAAAAAAGCTTGCTCAGGTTTTGCCCCGGCGAGTGCACCTTGTCTCCATAAATTTGTAAGATGATTTTCCAGCATTCCGCTAACTTTTACCCAGGTGTTCGCATCATTGGGTTCAAATACAAATGGCATCGTAGCTTTTTTTGCAGATTCTTCTACCATTATAAACAAACGACGAACAGAAATGTATCGCCATTCATTGTCATTGCCTGCCAGCGTACGGGCTCCCCACACAAGAGTTCCTCTCCCTATAAAAGATCGAATTGCATTAATAGATTTCCCAGCTATGTCATCGATATTAAGATCGCCCTGTGTTTTATCATCAATTATAACAGAAGGTCCGATAACAGAAAACAATGATTCATTTGCTGGAGCTTTCCATACACCGCGTGATCCATCAACTTTTGAGTAAACACCAACAACTGCCCCGGATGGTGGAATCTTAGCAAGTTCACGCATCATATATAAAACCAGGTTATTGATTACCGGGTGTGATGAATAAAGTGAATCCTGCGCTAATTTCAGGTAAGATGCTGTTGCATTGTCAAGATTAGTAATGAAACTATTAATTCCTGTGATTATCGCATCAAGATCGCCAACTACATTAAGAGCCTGGTCATGAATAGTACTTCCGGCGGGATTGTAAACGGTAGTATTTGCAATTATTCCTCCAATAGTAAGAGGTGTTGACGGAGGTGGAGGCGGTGCTGGAGGCGATGGTAAAATAAGACCCAGTGCACCAAATAACGGATCATAAGATGCAGCTAAGTTAGCTGAGCTATCAGCACGCAAAGCAATAGCATCAATATTTTTTTCAACCCCAACAAAATCACTTGCGTATTTTGCCAAACCAGAACCTGCATTTTTGCTGAAATCATCAAATGCATTTTTAAGTTTTGGATTTATAAAAGCAGTTTTTATTGGCGGCAATGCGTTAAGTACCGTTTCAATATAATCTATTAAAGCATCAAGCTGGGTTTGGCTTGGTGCTCCATCTGCAGCCCGTATCAAGTCGTTTTTAATTTTATTATACCTGTCAATGATTGTAGGATATACTGTAGTACCAGCGGTTCTGAGAACATCAATTACATCCTGAACTGCAACCTGATCAAGAGCATTGTTTCTATAGGTTGTAACTAACGCATTTAATTTTGGATTTGAAGTGACAATCGAAAGATCTATCACTGCAGGTATAGTAGGCAGAGCAGGATTATCAAAAACATGATTATCCAATAAATTAAAACTTAAATCTTTAGCATAAGAGCTGACCAGCCAGGGTGTATAACAAGCAGCATAGCTTAGATCATTAATTCCTATCTTATCTTTAAAAGCATCTACCGAAGTTTGCCAGGGCGTCGAGCCGGCAGCATTTTCTTTTAAATCAAATACACAAAACCTATCTTGTAAAGAACTGCATTGTTGCAGCGCCATTTGCTGTAGTGAAAAGAATTCGGCATCAGCTAATTGTACTGCATCTGGAAAAAGCAGCAATGTAGGTTCATCATACGTTTCAATTGCCTTAACTCCTCCACGCAAACCAGTAGCTGGGATTAATGATTCATCACCTGCAATTATATTATTTGTATAACTGCCTACAGATACAATATAACACACGCCTCCGCCATTATCAAAAAAAAGTCTAAGGGCATCAAACATAAAATACATTCTATTATAAACTACTTGGGCTACAGTGTAGTTTGCAGCAGGATCAACTCTTAGGTCAAAATCTCCCGGCTTTACGGTGAATGGCCCTCCAAAAAGCTCCCGGAACTCTACCAGAGATTTTATTTTAGTTGGCTTTCCTAGTAATGATTCTCCCTTGCGTTCTGCTTTTTCGGTATGACCTATAAAAGCAGGTACCGCAGTTTCTACCTGGGCTACCGAAGGGGGAAATAGGGGAATTTCTGTAGTATAAACACCCGGGGTTCGTATCGCAGTTTCATTTATTTGTGACATGTGATTTACGTTTTATTTTTATTAATTTTTTTAAATCTTACTGTTGAATTTTAAAGAATAAACCGGGCTCTGCAATTGATTATCCGGTAAAGAACCGAAAAGATCATAACTGGTATTCGTTGTCCCGTTGTTATGAATATCTATTACCGCAAAACATGTCTCCTTTAATTCAAGTGTATCAGCATCGGCCAGATCGGCATTGTTTACCAGTTGTTCAACAGGTGATATCTGCTTCCAATAAGCAATGTCATTTATAGCAATATTATCGATAGTAAGCACTGGCCTCACGGTAATAAATAATTGGCCTGACTGCACAACGATGGCGTCAGCATCATAATCTTTGTTGGCATCATAAATCCCTACAGGTTTATTAATAAATTTATCTGTTGCAATAACGTTATCTATAGTATTTGAGAATTGATATACCTGGTCTTTACCTGCTGCTACAACACCTGTTTTGTTTATAAAACTTTGTGTCGCAAACATCAGAAACCGAATGTGTATATCTCCGAAAAATGATATGAAGGGAACTTTTGGATTCCTCGCGGGAGGATTAAATAATTTGCTTCGAATAAAACAAACAAGCGTATCATTAAGAACGCGATAGGAAATGTTATAACCGGCAAAAAGCTTTTTAGTGCCTTCATCAGGGGTCAGCTCAATGTCCCGGGCAATCGTGTCCGACGGTTGCATGCCATAGCCGCTATGCAAAAATTTTACAGAAAATAATTCCTGATATATAGTGCTAACTATATCCACTTTGGGGTTATTTTATTTTTTCTGAAACTGCAGTTCAATGTCTTTTACCGCAGTTCCAAACTGATCCGTTACGCTGTCTATTGTTATCATTCTTACCTTGTAAGCAACCGATGGATGATACTTGCCTCCTAACATGGACCACAACTGCTGCAGTTGCTCAAGGTTAAGGCTAATCATTTCAAGAATAAGTCTTTCGATTCCCGCATCAAGATTTACAGTATTTGAATGATTAAATACATACTTGCTCTGAAAAAATTCTATTACATGTTGAAGATCCTGCAAAGCCAGTCCATAGCCACTTTCAGGTCTTGCAGATGTAAACAATAAGGTTAGGTATAAGTTTACCGCGGGGTTTTTCAACTGAAGTTCTGTCCCATTCCTTTTGAAATTTTGAGGATTACGTGAAACGCGGTTCTCTTCAATATTAATTAAAGAGATAACTATATTACTGTCTTCACCGCCCGTGTTACCCGCTAATATTTCTCCAATATTACCAAGTGCTGCAGGAATACTGTTAGTAACCAATTCTGCCCTGATAATATCAATAGCCGGAAATATCATATTAATGACATTATTTATTCATGACAAACATTAAAGGAATAAGAAAGCGAAGGTGATTAAAAAGATTATTTTAATTCAGAGGATTTGGAATTTATACAGAGCGCACAAAATAGAAATAATTTTCTAAAACTTCAAACACTTCTATGAAT
>JBBPZF010000396.1:0-9123 GCA_038199105.1 Chitinophagales bacterium
TATTTAATGTCCATAGTAACGGTGCACATTTAATTTGAGTTCGGGATAAGCTTTTCTTTTAACCTTAATAGAAAAAGAATCGTCGTACCCGATTTCAATTTCATTATTGCCATTTTTTATTTCATTATTTTTTACCACGAACGCGTTAATTATCATCGCACTATTTCACTGCAGTTCGGATTTTTGTTATCGTTACACCGGTTAGAAAAATTACAAGTGTACCGATGACAATTATCAGATTTTTATCCAAAGGGTTTCGGAGATAGGCATAATTTTCAGGGATTATTTGCGGTAGCGCCATCCATACAATTACTATTATTCCTATAATCGTAGCCGTTAGGGCTGCTGCGTTTCCCGTATGATGGCTAATAATTCCCAGTAAAAACAATCCCAGCATTCCCGCAGCGAATATGCCCGAAAGCACCCACCAGGTATCGAGTACACTGCTAATGCCGATCATGGCTATGCCACTGGCCATACCTAAAAGGCCGAAGATGAATGTGCTGATGTAGAGTATCGATAGTGATTTTTTTTGCGCAGCATTTTTATTAAAATATCTTTTATAAATATCTTCTGTAAAGACGGTTGCTGAAGCATTCATCCCGGAGCTGATCGTGCTCATGGCTGCAGCAAGTATTGCCGAAATAATAAGACCTAACGCCCCGACAGGTAATTGTGTAACCATAAAATGCGGCATAATCTTATCGCCAAAATCGGATGGCTTTAATGACGCAGCAGTTGTTGCAATCAATTCCTTTGAAGCTGTAAGAGGGAGGCGTTCGGCGGCAGCCTGCAAACGTATTGTTTGTGTAAGCCCGGGATGCATTTGATAATAGGCATAGAGTGCCGTACCGATAATAAAAAACAAGAGCGATATAGGCACGTATAATTTCACACAAAGCCAAACAGACTTTGCTGCTCCCTTTGCAGAACTTGCAGTGTGATATCGTTGCACATAATTTTGATCTATGCCAAAGTTGTTCAGGTTGATAAAAAAGCCATATAAAAGAATCACCCAGAAAGTTGATTCGGTAAGATTAGGAGAGAAACCACCAAGACTGAATTTATGGTCTTGTTTTCCAATCTCTATTATTTTTGAAACACCGCCGGGTATTCCCTGGATTACCAGGTAAAGAATCAAAACAGCACCAAGAGTTTTCAATACCGCCTGCACTACTTCAGTCCATATAATGGCTTCCATGCCGCCGGCAACTGTGTAAATAATAATGCAAATTCCCACGACGAGCATGATCGAGGCCATACTGTAGCCGGTTAAGGCTTGCAGGCTTAACGCTATGCCAAAAAATACGGAACCAATTCGGGCAAGCTGTGTAAGTAAAAAACAAATCACTGCATAGGTTCGGGCCCATGGGCCGAAGCGATGTTCGAAGTGTGTATAGGCAGATATCTCTCCACTGCTCCTATAAAAAGGAACGAAATATTTAGTGGCAATCCATGCGGCCAAAGGCATGGAAAGACTGAATACAAAGGCATTCCAGTTGCTGCCAAATGCCTTGCCCGGAACGCCCAGGAAAGTATTGCTGCTTAAAAAAGTAGCATAAAGAGAAAGCCCGATTGCCCAACTTGGGATTTTACCGGATGCCTTAGTGAATTGCTCTGTGGTTTTATTTTTCCTGGAAAAATAAATGCCCACGGCCACCATAGCGAGGAGGTAGATGATGATAATTGAAAGATCCGGCAATGTGAGATTTTTCATCATACATTTTGTTTAAAGAATGCAGCGCTGCACACTTTGAAATTCTATTTTATTATACTCTCATAAAAAAAATTTAACCGGTCTGACCTTCGGTGCCGACATGAGTAAGCCGTCAGACCGCAGGTCGGACGGCGGTCATAATTCAAAACACATCTATTTTTTTAATTTTAAATCTTACACATCACACGCAAAAAATTATTTTCATCTATTTCGTATTTGCTTTATCCGCAATCGCCCGCAGTTTATGCAAAGACTCATTTAATGCATCTTTAAAAAATTTCGAATCATAACCGTACGAAATGAACCGCAGGCCTTCATTTACCCATTTATCTACCTGCTCCATATTGTTAAGGTGTATGCCTAGTGCTACTCCGTATTTATTACATTGCTTAATTACTTCGTGAAGCGCTTCTTCCATTCTCGGATGATGTATCTGCCCTGAAATTCCCATATCATGACTGAGGTCTGCGGGTCTAATCATTATTGCATCGACTCCCGGTGTTGAGATTATTTGTTCAGCATTATTGATTCCCTCTTCACTTTCAATTTGCACAATGGTCATAAGTTCCTGGTTAGCCCATTCGGTGTATTCGTCTATGTTATAATCTCTGAATAAAGTAGCGGTGGTAGATATGCTTACCCCTCTTTTGCCCATAGGAGCATACTTCACACAGCGAATAATATGCGCTGTTTCCTCACGCGTTTTAACCTGCGGTAGTACTAAACCTTCGGCGCCTATATCCAGCATCTGCGCCATTTGATGGTATAGCTTATCCGGCACGCGGGCAAATAAAGCAATCTCTTCATATTTCGCTACCAGGGAAAAATTGCCGAGAGTTTCGTAATCATAATCATTATGTTCTGTATCAAGAATAATAAAATTCCATCCTTCTGAAGCACACATGGCAACGGCCTGCGGCGACTTTAGTATGCGAAGCATTGTTCCATAGCAAACCTGGCCCTCCTTTAATCTTTTCTTTACGTTGCTAATTTTTAAATTCATGCAAATCGTTTTTTTTTATTGACCATCCATCGAAGTGTTCTTAATTAATAAGAAACATTCTATTGTTTTTTTATCAGCCAGACTTCCGCAACCTGTGTTCCTCTTTGCCCATTATCGCAAGTCCATGTAAAAGTGACTTTCCCGTCCGCCAACGCTTCTGCCGGCACAGGAAACTCATAGATGGGTTGTTTACCCGTTTGAATAAAATCATGGATAAGATATTTTTCATCAGCTACGAGTTTCAACCTTGAATTAAAGCGCCCGGTATAGGCGATCCGTAGCAGGTATGAACTCTTAGGATCAAGGTGATCATACCTCATCATTAAAGGTGTGTCGTAAAGCGTTGTTACCTGCGTCATCCAAGCCTGGGGTATTGCTTTTCCTTCAAAACCAACAGGCAAAATATCAACCCATTCTTCGCCTTTAAGGCTTGCACCGAAATCACTTAATGGCGACTCGAGGCTGCCGGGATCTTGTTCCCATGTCTTTTGGCGAACAACATGCTTCCAATTTCCCGTTGAACCAAGATTGTCGTAAAAGCCACCCGGGCCGGGATCGGATCTGTTCAGTAATTTATCAATCGCATCTATTCTTTCTGGTTCGGTGGGCAGCTTTTTTATTTTCGCAGATTGCGAGAGCAGCCACCTTGAATCATTTAACGGCAAATCAATATTGTCCATAAAATTTCCCCTGCCAGCCATAGCGTCTTGTGGTTTTTTTACTGTCAACTGTGAGCCGATAGAATAGTAAACAGAATCCGCCAGGGCAAAACAGCGTTGCCTCAGTTCAGGCCTAATTGGTTTCTGAACTGCTTGTTCAAGTATGCCTGTGGCATTGTCAATTGCTTGTACTGCGCCCGTGTTTTTTGCATTCATCAATGCATCCTTCGCACTTCTTTCAAGAGCGTTTTCATAAACCAGCCGGCTGTGAACATAAGCGTCATAGTATGCACGTAAGAGGCCAATTTGAAACCTGAAATTTGATAATACTTGTGGCGATGCCTCTTTCTCCATCTGCTGCCATTTTTGTAAAGTGCTATCGACGCTGGTATTTGTGAGCAATGAGCCTTTAAGATTTTTTTCTAAAGAAATAATGCCGTCTGCGAAAGTTTGAGAGCATTCAGGCCCAATAAATAATCTTGCATAATCACGAAGTGTCTCTATAACCGGAGTCGTGGGATCCCAGTCCTGGCCGCTCCACACGAACTTGTTGATGTCGTCATTTATCCCTTCTGAATAACTAACGCTTCCCTGCGCATATTTTGCGAACACATTTTGAATTTGCTTTTCATCAGAAGGCCGCGGGTTATAACATTCCCTGCCTAACGTAATAGCATAACCGAGATCCCATTGAGGAATTGGATATTGGCAACTTAAGCTGTGTGTAATGTCGGGGTATCTTCTTATCGGGATGTCTTTATTTACAAGACGCCTGACTTCACGAATGGGCTCTTTTACCCACGGTCCAAAAACCACTCCTCCAAACCAGGGATACTTTTTATTGACTTGTTTGTAAAAAGCATCGTACCATTTTTGCGATGGACGAAAGACTTGCGGTGAAACCCATATTTTAGCCTTAGGATGATACTGCTGTAAAACAACAGACATTTTCTTCAGCCAGTTAAATAAGACATCGGGTTCAAGATCGCCCGGGTCGCCACCGGGAACAAAAACTGCATCCAGTTTCGGTAATACTTTAAAGACTTCGATTCGTTCATCCAGTTCTTCCTGGATTGATAACGGTGAAGTATAATCGCTCCCCATATTTGGATACCACATCCATACATCGAGTCCATACTTTTTACAAATACGTGATTGCTCTTCGATCATCTTAATAGCAGGAAGCTTCATGTGACTGCTAATAGAATCATCGTCTGTTTTGGGCGGCATTATTTCAATACTGTTTGCTCCAAACAGGGCAAGGTCCCGGATGTAATGATCAAACTACGCGACCGACCATGCATCGTATGCGTTGGTCTTTGGCCTGTATCCTAACTGGTGCCCACGGATAGGATAGGCAGGGCTGGAGGAGATATTTATATTTCCAGGTGCAAGGATTTGTCCGGGCTTGAGTTCCATTTTGCGCAGCAGGTAGCCAACACCGTATAAAGCGCCACGTTCATCATTCCCGGCAACTAAAATGGTTTGTTTATTTTGCAAAAGCGATATCTTATAGCCATCTTTTTTAGTAGATGAAAGTTTACTTAAGGCTATCAAATATTGTTTTGGAATGGCACTTTCTTTTTTATCTATACAAATAAAAATTATTGGCTTGTTATCATTTGAAATTTCATGCAGGATGGGCATACTGATACTCGTATGTTCCCTGATAACATCCCGAAGAACGGTTGCAGCTTCCTGTAATTGTACGTTGCCTTCCTCGGGTGTGAAAATCACGGCATTTGTAAAGTCCTTTTGCTGCGCAAAATTTATTTGACACAGCATAAAACAAAACAAAAACATTAATAAAAACTTCTGTAATCTCATTTCTTTAATTGTTTAAATCCATTTGATATTATCCCTTAATTATTCCATTAAAACATAAGCCTCATCATTTCTTCAACAGCCATATATCGCATACTTTCGACTTCTTCCTCCAGTTCAATTGCGATTCCTCAGGCTCATCAAAAGAAACCTCAATTCTGCCATCACGAACATATCTGCCTGCAATATGAAACTCTTTAAATTCTTCAAGATCTCTGTTATAAATAAAAGGATCAACACGTTCTCCGTTTACCCGCAACAGGGCTTCGCCATAACCTGCAATCCTCAAGGTGTAGTTCCCTTTTGGGTCGAGATCTTCATAAATCAATTTAGGGAAATTCTGGAAGAGCTGTGTGGACAAACGTTTCCGGCTCATTCCATTATCCCACCAGGCTACATCTGTTGCATCATCAGATGATGTATCACATGTGTCTCTTTAGAAATATTTGATACATCATCATAATAACTTCCGGTTCCGGGATTTTCCCAGGTGCGAATTATTTCGAGCCGGGCGAGTTTTTCCTGCTCAGTTTTCATCGCACGGATTTTTACAAACTCGTCATTCAACCACCAGCGGTTGTTCAGGGGATAGACAATAAAATCGAGAATAGCGCCGCGCTCTTCGCCACTGGCGTTATATTTTTTTACGCTTGTTTGCATACCTATGGATTTAAAAAGGGCATCGCAGTAATCAACTATTCTTTGTCTTAATTCAGGATAGACGGGATTTTTGTCAGCTTCATTTACTATCAGCAAAGCATCGTCCATAGCTTTATCCGCGCCAACTACAGCCGCCTTTCCCAATACTTCATTTGCTTTCTTTTCAAGTTCCTGTTCATAGAATTTCCTGCGCCTGTCGTAGGTGTCATAATAGCAACGCATCACCAGTTGTTGCCAGCGCCAGTTATCTTTTAGCTGCGGATTTTTTAATTCAAGATTTTGCCAAAAGGCAAATGTTGTTTCCACGCCCCCGTTTTCTTCCAATAGTCCGACCCAATTTCTTTCAAGGGCCAGGATGCCATTGGCTGCTGGCTCTGCGAGTGAAGGGCCAAAAAAATACCGCCCATATTCCTTCATCACCTTGTTCACATCCTTATTCGGATTCCACGCCAACTGGCTCCAAAGTGCTTTGTTTACATCATCGTGTATGCCATCGGAGTAAGAAATAAAACCATCGGTGAATGGTGCAAAACGATTGTGAATTTTTGCATAATAAAAAGGCTGAGGATTACAAACTTCACGTCCTTCGGTGAGAGCGAAAGCCTGGTCCCAATTCAATACCGGGTATTGGCAGCGAACAGTATGCGTAATGTCCGGATAAGAAATGTGTTTATATTTTGCCGGCAAACGAAAACGCGTTTCTGCAAGATCAGGGCTGCCTGGCCCGGTAATAACACCGGCTAACCAGGTAGGATTATTCTCTTGAAGATATTTATAAAAATAGTCTACCTGCGAACCGTGAAATCCTTGTAAAGAAATCCATACACCGGCATTGGGATGATACTTATTAAGTTCCGTTGCGAGTCTTTCAAGAAAAGGCATTACATATTTGGGATCATTATCGCCGGGATCTCCGCCGGGGAAAAATACGCCATCAAGGCGCGGACATTCTTTATAAAAATCAGCGTGTTTTTTTACCTCGTCTTTAAATTTTGTTTTGTCGGAAAGATCAACATCTGCCGGCGTCCACACCCAATAGTCGAGGCCATAATCGTTACAAATTTCACTCATCTTCACGTTCATCACTGCCCGGGGAACCTTCATATTAGGGCCGGGCTTATCATCCTGGAAAGGAATGTTTTCAATGCTGTTGGTTCCAAACATCGCCAGCTCGCGAATATATTTTTCAAACTGATCTACCGTCCATGCATCCCAGGAATTCGCAGTGTTACGATACCCGAGTTGGTGTCCACGGATGGGATATGCAGGTGAAGTGGCAATTTCATTTTCCTTATTAAAAATGATTTTCCTGTTTGAGATTTCAGCAGTTCGAAGAAATTCGCCAATAGCAAAAATGATCCCTCTTTCGTCAGCACCAATCAGCCAAAGAATATTCTTTCCATTTGATTGAGTTGCTACAATTCTGAAACCTTCCGGCTTTTTTTCAGGAAGGTTTTCACCTGGACGTTTTGGCACGGCCACCCCGTTAATTTCATCATCTTTCAAAGTTGCTAAGACAATCACGGGAGCACTGACCCATGTTGAAATAATCTGCAGATTTAGAAAAGAACGTTGAGCTACTTCTTCCTGCAAAACTTTTATCGCCGTTTCTCTCACAGGATGATCTATTTTAGAAGAAGCAATTATTGACGCTTTGCTTAAATCAATGATTTGTGCTGATGGAAAAACTCCGTGGAGCAGGAATAAACAGAGAAAGCTTGTTTTGAAAAAAATAAATTTATTCATGATACCGGTATCGATTCAGGCAGTTAATATTTTCCTTATATGGATTTCATTCCCAACACTTGGTTGTTTATTTTTCTATAATCTAAGTCTTTAGGAGGCACATAATAATAAGCAGATCCTTTTGCTCCGGTAAAAAATTAACCTGGAATCATGACGTTTTTATCTTTGAATTTTTGGTTCTTATTTTCCGCTTTTTGGTTTTTGACTCTAATTAATTTCTATACGCAGCTAACCAGTTGTTGCCGTTCAATAGAACGAAACTAAATTAAACAAGCTCATTTTAACTCCACGATTATGGTGAATAATTCACCTATTATGTTTTTTTATTAAAGCCGGTTTCAACCTTCAAACCGGAAAAGCAAAGAGATCTTATTCTTTTTTGCTATTGTGCAAATAAGATTTATCCAGAATAGAAATCATGCGCAATATTAATAAACCAGTCGTCCTTTTTGATCCGTCTTTATTTAGTCCTTGATCTAAACTTTATGACTTTCAATTTAAGTGTATTTGTATTTTGGGTTACTGCTAATTATTCATAATTTTAGCTACTCAAACCTGCGATTATGAGGGCAAACTTTGAATATCCCTTGCTTCCACGAAACTCTTCTTGGGTTTTTTTAAAAAGCCAGGGACTTGAAAATGCGCCTTTGCATTCTCACCCAAACTATGAAATGAATTTTGTTATTAAGGGTAATGGGACAAGGTATATAGGCAATAGCATCGGGGATTTTGAAGAGGGCGATCTTATTTTATTAGCCCCCAGCGTTCCACATCGCTGGCAAAACACCAGTAAGAAACAACGGAATTACTCATCGCTTGTAATCCAATGGGGAGAAGATTTTCTCGGCAAAGAATGCCTTGCAACCCCTGAATTTAAAGACATCCGCAGGTTATTGGCGTTATCAGCCAGGGGGATCAAATTTGATAAATATATAGGTAAAGAAATTAAGAGCAAGCAACCAGGCTTGCTCAAACTTCCTCCCTTTGAGAAGCTGGTTCTTTTGTTACAATTGTTAAATGACCTTGCAAGATCCAATGAGTTTAAAATACTTTGTGATGAGGAATTCTCACTTAAAAATGATATTCCCAATTCGCGAATTGACATCGTTTGCAAGTTCATAAAATAAAAATATTCAGAAAAGATTACACTGGCTCACGCTGCCGCTTTAGTGAATATGAGCGAAGGTGCTTTCTCCAAGTATTTTAGCCAAACTACCAAAAAACCTTTTTTTAGCTTTCTCAATGAATACCGCACCAAAATGGCGCGTAAGCTTCTTGCAGAAACGGATATGCAGGCGAATGAGATAGGCTATGCTTGCGGCTATGAATGCCTTCAATTCTTTTACCGTCAGTTTATGAAATATACTGAATGCTCACCCCAGACCTATAGGAAAAAATGGCAATTGCTTTAAAACCTGGCTTTTTCAAATGTAAGCGGCCTTAAAAATAAAAATGCCTTTAGGTAATTCCATAGTATACCCTTTTGTATATTCCTTACATTGGCATCTGAAGCA
>JBBPZF010000397.1:0-6170 GCA_038199105.1 Chitinophagales bacterium
CAAGAGATAAAATGTACTTGTTGTCTTTGAGATAAATCTTTACCTGGCCATTCACAGTTCCCGACGAACCATTTGAAAAGCTACCATTATATTTTGTCATGGCGGCGGTATCAGTAGAAGAGATTACCTGGTTTAATGTTTCGGTTGACGCTTTCTTGCAAGATGCAAAGCATAGTGAAGTGGCGATGGCAAAAAGTAAAAGCAGTTTTCTCATGTTCCTTGTTTAATACATTTTCCTTGTTAGTACATTGTATAATAAAATCTATTTTTTATCAAAGACAAGAGAAGCGGAATTAATGCAATACCGCAATCCCGTTGGCTTTGGACCGTCAGTGAACACATGGCCAAGATGCCCGCCGCACCTGCTGCAATGTACTTCGGTACGTGCCATACCAAAGCTGTTGTCTGAGGTTTCACCCACATTCTTTGCGTTTATGGGTTTGTAGAAACTTGGCCAGCCGGTGCCACTCTCAAACTTGGTTTGTGAGCTAAAAACTTCCTGCCCGCAATCCACACATTTATAAATGCCTTGCTCATGGTTGTCCCAATATTTTCCTGTGAATGCAGGTTCTGTTCCTTCATTCCTGGAGACATCATATTGTATAGGAGTAAGTTGTTTTTTCCATTCAGCATCGGTCTTCATCACTTCATATTTTTCCTGCTTTTTTTGAGCGCAGCCAAATAGGATAAACAAAACAGGAGCTAATAACGTTATAACATTTTTCATTTAGTAGAAAGAGAATTTTTGTTTATGACTAACTTTACTGTTTGAAAATACGCAATATCGTATGCATCAGTTGCAAAAAAGTTATTCTAAATTTATAACATTTTAATATGGGTGTGTGGAACCAAATAGCTGAATACCTGTGGCTGAAAAAAAAGGATCCCAATTCTCCTAAAACACAATGGGTGGGTTATATGCATGGGATCAACAGGCTGTCAATACTGCTTTTTTTACTGGCAATTATTATAATAATCATCAAGCTTTTAAGAAATTAAACAGTGGGAGAGAAAATATTTCAGAAGCTTTCAACAATAATTTTTGCCGCCTTCGCTGAGGCATTTCCTCCTTCATAAAGCTGCTTTCTCAATAGGTAGTAATCAAATTGCATCTTTTCGCGTTTTACGGGATCATATAAAATATCAATCAGCTCTTTAGTAATATTTTCTGAAGTGAGTTTATCCTGTATAAGTTCTTTTACAACTTCTCTATTCATGATAAGATTTACCAGGGAAATGAATTTGAGTTTTATAAGGCGCTTGCCAATCTGGTACGAAATGTTTCCCGCTTTGTAACATACAATTTCGGGCACCCCAAATAAAGCCGTTTCAAGCGTTGCTGTGCCGGACGTAACGAGGGCTGCACTTGCCTTCATTAACAGTGCGTAGGTTTCGTTGGCAACCACCTGCACATTCTTATAAGCTGCTAAATATGATTCGTAAAATGAATCGTCGATGGAGGGGGCTTTTGCCACTATGAAATTAATGGAAGGAAAATTTTTTGTCGCCTCCAGCATTACCGGAAGCTTTTTTCTTATTTCCTGTTGGCGGCTACCCGGCAGCAATGCCACTACATCTATTGAAGGCTGAATGTTAGCGTGGTCGGCCTTAAAGTTATCAACTACCTGCACAAGGGGGTGTCCAACATATTCCACTTCATAATTCCAGGTTTCATAAAATTGTTTTTCAAAAGGCAGAATCACGATCATCTTATCAACAAACTTTTTTATTGATTTTACGCGGCTTTCCTTCCATGCCCATACCTGTGGAGAGATATAAAATATGTTTTTTATGTTATTCTGCTTAGTCCATTCGGCCATGCGTAAATTAAAACCTGGATAGTCTATAAGTATCACTATGTCTGGCTTAAAAGCGAAAATGTCTTCTTTACAAAATTTGAAATTCCTTAAAATGGCGGGAAGGTTTTTTACTACTTCGGCGAAGCCCATAAAAGCAAGGTCACGGTAATGCCTGACAAGTGTTGCCCCCGCGGCCTCCATTTTGTCGCCTCCCCAGCATCTTATATCAGCGTCGGTATCCAGTTTTTTTATTTCTGCAATTAGATTGCTGCCGTGGAGATCACCGGAAGCTTCACCTGCAATTATATAATACTTCATACCTGCCTTGGCTCAATTTACTTTTATGCGATGATAGACGAAGATGTCTGTTTACGAAAAGACCTGATAAAAAAAATTGTTAAGATAATACTTTATGATCAAAAAGATAATTCATTGAGAGGGATCTACGAAAATATGCCAATATGGTTCGCCGACAATAGCGCCGGAATATCTTTTAAAGAAAAGTAACGGGAAAGAAGATTTATGAATATTTATAAATCAAAGCGATGATCCCGTAGATTACGGTAAGCACAAAGATACCTTTGGCCGTTTTATCGCGGTGGCCGTTTATGTAGAGGGTAAATAAAATTGCGTTAGCCATCAGCGAGAAACTGATTGAAACCGTGATGAGGTTTGGATTTAGTTTCATCCATTGAAACATTTCAGTAAGCGTAAGGCCCTGGAATTTGTACAATTTGAAAAGCATAAAGCCAATCATCGGGGCAATGAGCCCAAGGGCGAGCCCAAAAATAAAATTGTCTTTTTTTAAAAACATTATATATCCCAGTTTTTTTCTAACTCCTTTTTTAAGGTATAGTTTGTAAGGTCAAATTGCACTGGCACTACACTTACATAATTATTTTGTAGCGCCCACACATCTGTATCCTGACTGCTATCAAAATTCTTAAACTCGCCTGTAAGCCAATAATATTTTTTGCCATGAGGATCAACACGTTCAAAAAAATCTTCCTCATATTTTGCGTAGGCCTGTTTGCAAATTTTAATTCCCTTCATTTGGTCTAAGGGCACAGACGGGATATTTACATTGAGTAAAAGATGTTTATCCATTTTAGTTTGCAACAGGCTCTTTACGATTTTGTGGACATAGTGTTTCGCTGCGGTAAAATCTGCCTCAAATCTATAGTCAAGTAATGAAAAGCCTATGGACGGAATGCTTTCAATAGATGCTTCCATAGCAGCACTCATAGTGCCTGAGTAAATAACATTGATAGAATGATTTGCGCCATGGTTTATACCGCTAAGGCAGATATCAGGTTTCCTGTGCAATACTTTATCAACGGCGAGTTTTACACAATCCACGGGAGTGCCGCTTGTTTGCCAGCATTCCACACCATCAAAAATATCTTCTACTTTATTTAATCTTAAAGGAACACCTATAGTAATGGCGTGACCCATTCCACTCTGCGGCTTATCCGGTGCTACCACCACTACTTGTCCAAGATCTTTTACAGCTTCTATTAAATTGCGTATGCCCGGCGCCGTTATGCCATCATCATTTGTTATAAGTATGATAGGAGTGTCGTATGAAAATTCTGTCATTAAGTTTTTTAAAATTTAATCATGCAATAAGATGGGACATTTACGATGCGAAATTTTTAAGTCTCTTTTCGCAAATTTAAAACCACCTGAATAATGGCCTTGCCACTGCTTCTCTAAACGGCCACGGTATGGCAATTAGTATAAGTACGAGCGTAATACCGAAAAAAATCAGGCTTCTTCTGAATTTAGCCTGCGAGTTAATAGCTTTTTTTACTGAAACACGGCCGACATGCACAAGTATCCACGCCACTATCATTAAGACTTCATGTTCCATCGTAAAAAAGCGGAGGTTGGCATCTTTCATATTTTCGCTAAGATGTTTCATCCTGTCAAACCATTGCCCGCTAAAGTATAAAGCCAGACCGACAAGCAGTTGTATATCCATGCTTAGCATGAAAAAAAAGTTGCTGCGGTTATCATTCCTGGTAAATTCTTTTTTACTTGCCAGTCCGCTTATTGCGTTTAGCACCGTCCATAGCCCAAAGAGTAAAATCAACCAGCGCAATAAATTATGTATTACAAGAAGCACTTGCATGATAATATTTTTTTGCAAAAGTAAGGGATTGATAGTTAGGCCTCCCTGCCCTCCTCCTCCAAAGGAGTCCTGTGGACAAAGGAGCCCATTCGGACAGGGGAGAGTTCAAAGGCAACAGCTTTTGCAGATTTCGTTTTATATTTCAGGGGGTAAATGTTCCGGTTGCTAAAAAAAATAATTCTTAACCCGCCGGCACAAGGTTAAGAATTAAATGATGAATTAAGCGTATGAAATGTATACCGATATTAATAGGAAATTATTAAATGCAGTGGATCTTCAATGAAACAAAATTGTTACCTCGGATGAAAGACTTAGCAATATTGACCATTGACCTCTTAATACTTATGATCCGGCTTTACCATTTCAGGATATTCTTTTTGAAAATGCTTTATTTCAGGAATAGAAACATTTTGCACGTAACCACCATTTGGGTTATTGGCAATATAATCCTGGTGATAATCTTCGGCTACCCAGAATTTTTTCAAAGGCATTACCTGTGCGGCTATCGGCGAATTGAATTTTCCGGATGTATTCATTTTACTTATATAATCTTCTATTTGCTTCTTTTCTGCATCATCAGTATAAAAAGCGATAGAACGATATTGTGTACCGCGGTCAGGTCCCTGGCCGTTTACCTGCGTAGGGTTTTGGCCTGCGAAATATACTTTCAGTAAGGTGGCATAAGAAATTTGCGAAGGATCGTAATACACCATCACCGTTTCAGCGTGGCCGGTATTGCCTGTTTCTATAGATTCATAACTTGGATTTGATGTAGTTCCGCCGGCATAACCTGGCACAGCTTCTTTTACACCTTTTACACTTTCGAATAAAGCTTCTTCATGCCAGAAACAGCCTGCGGCAAAAGTTGCTTTGCTATATTTTGAAAGGTCTTCAGTTTTGTCGGCTTTCTTAACTGTTTTTTGCGAATAACATGGGGAACCCCCAACGATTAAGACGGAGAAAAATAATGCGATTAAATATTTCATATAATTAAGTTTACACCCATAAATACGGAGTCATATTTCTTAGAGATGTTAAAGCAAAAATAAAAAAAAAGGTGGTGGAAAGGAGTTAAGGATTGCCCAACTTTCACTTTGTGCGATAGTTTTTTTACAATAGTCTTAGGGAAATCCGGGTGGTACCCAAAAAGGAATTTATTATTATAATCCCGCCAAAAACTGTGAATGAATATAGTCAACTACGGCAGGCAGGCTATTGGTTTCTTCAAACACTTTCAGTTGCCTGTCTGCGCCGGTGCCTGCTTCCAGCATATTATGTACGTTACCCACAGCATTGCGAATGCCAAGCGGCCCGGTTACATCATCAATAAAGTCGAGAAGCTCGTAAATGAGCACCCTTGTATTTACCTCTGTTTCTTTTCCAAAATCAATAAGGCTTCCTTCAATACCATACCTTCCTGCACGCCATTTGTTTTCGTTAATGAGGGCACGGGGATAAATAATGAAGTTGAGATTTTCTAATCTTAATTTGTAAAGCTTTGCACATATCCCCTGGAAAAGAGCCGCGATGGTAATGGTTTCAAGCACCGTCATGGGAACATCGCAAATGCGAAACTCCACTGTATTAAAAAATGGATGCACCCTCAGATCCCACCATATTTTTTTTCCATTGTCAATGCAATTTGTTTTTACCAGCAGCTTCACGTAATTATCATACGATTCAATGCTTTCAAAAAAATCGGGTATGCCTGTACGTGGAAATTTATCAAATACTTTTGTGCGAAAAGATTTATAGCCGGTTTTCCTTCCTTCCCAAAAAGGGGAATTAGTACTCAACGCATAAATATGCGGTAAGAAATACCGGGCGGAGTTGGCAATATGAATCGCCATTTCACGGTTCTCCATACCCACGTGCACGTGCAACCCAAAGATGAGATTGCTTCTTGCTGCTTCCTGCAGTTCATTTACTATATCAGAATACCGTGCGTGGTCTGTAATTAACTGACTTTCCCAATGGCTAAACGGATGAGTGCCTGCTGCACCAACCCATAGTCCGAGGTTTTCTGCGATACCGCTGATCGTTTTGCGAAGTGTCGCCACGTCCACAAAGGCTTCGTCAATATTCTGGCAAATATCAGTGCCTACTTCCACCACGGCCTGGTGCATCTCGGCTTTCACTTTATCTTTAATAACTTTCTCCCCTTCCTGAACAATTTTTTGCTCATGGCTTTTAAGCTCACGTGTCACAGGGTCTACCACCATGTATTCTTCTTCCAC
>JBBPZF010000398.1:0-7371 GCA_038199105.1 Chitinophagales bacterium
CAAATGCAAAAGCCGAAGCTATCAATAGTAAAATACAAAGATTCATAGCAGCCAATTATGGCGTGAGAGACAAAGATTTCTTTATGTACAGATTAGCTCGCTATTACTCATAGCACATCAAAATATTAATTAGCCAAAATTGATGATGTATTATCAGCGCACAGGAAGAAAATGACGTTCTTCCAAAATATATGAGCGCAGATTTAATTTTTTTTTCAAGTAGGTTTAAATCTGAAAAACTTTCCGCGACAGTTTACTATATTATACATAGCGCTATTCTTTTTCCCCTTACTGATATGCGGCCAGCCGCAGAATTATGTATTTCAGCATATAACAACAAAAGATGGCCTGGCTTCTGATTTAATAAGATTCGTTTTCCAGGATTCAAAGGGCTTCACTCTTCCTTCTTTTTGTATTTTCGTATCAATTGTTTTTATTTTCTAAAGCTGCCATAACTACTGTTGCTTAAACTATTTTCATGCATGTCTTTTATGCACATACATTTAAAAATATTTTATCGAAAAATAAAATATTACTGTTGGTTTTTATCAGCACATCCTTTTTCGATTTTTCAATCAATGCACAGGATAGGCAATACATGCTTAACAACAGCGCAGGTTTTACCACTATTGATATTTAAACGATTTGGAAAAAAATTATGGTATGATGAACCCCGAAATTATAATAAAGTATGTGGGCGGGGGCGCCAACATACGCACGGGTTGCAGACGTTGCTGTTTTATCGCAGGATATTTTTACTATTTCATCGGAACAATTACCTGCTACAAAAAGTGTATTAACCATGATTGATGGAAAGATTTGTATGAAGAAAAAAACTAAGGTCATGTTTCTGTCTGTAGCATTTTATGGCATCTTCGTTTCTGACACTCACTTGTACTGTTAGTTAAATGAGCAACAAATAAAATTTCACATCTTATGCTGCAATATGAAAACATAAACCTGCGAGCCCTCAATGATGATGACAAAGAAGCACTAGCGTTACTAGCCAACAATAAAAAAATATTTGATAATGTTCGTGATGGTTTTCGGCATCCTTATAATATTGATGATGCTGTTTCTTTTATCAACTCAATAAAGAATGTAATTCCGCAAGTGACTTTCGTCATGGAATATGAAAGTAAGTTTTGTGGTATGATTGGTTTAATTCCTCAAAAAGATGTTTATAGAAGAACCGCCGAGATCGGCTATTGGCTTGGTGAGCCTTTCTGGAATAAAGGCATCACTACAACAGCCGTTAAGCTAATTACAGACTATGGTTTTAATGAATTGGATTTTATAAGAATTCATGCAGGCATATTTGAATATAATACTGCTTCAATGAAAGTGCTGGATAAGAATGGCTTTAAGATAGATGGTGTATTTGAAAAAAATATTATTAAGAATGGAAAGATTTGGAATGAGCACCGGTATTCAAAAATAAATCCGGCTAATTTGTAAGATGAATGCACAAATAGTCAAAGCCAGTTATCAATACAAAGAAAATTATTCAGAATGTCATGCAGTTTTATATGTATGATTTTTCTGAGTTTGTGGAATTGGATGTTTAAGGAAATGGGTTGTTTGCAGCTTATAAAAATTTTTTTAGATGATTACTGGAAAGATGAAAACAGGTTTATACATTATACAAAAAGATAAAAATATATCGGATTTGTATTGGTAAGATTTATAGGAACAGAACAACACTCTTATTTTTCAATAGTAGATTTTTTATAATGAAAAATACAGAAGACAAGAATTAAAAAAGACATAGCAAACCAGGTTTTCAATTTACATAAAGGTGAGTGAGAAGTGAATCAACAAGAAAAAAACAAACCTGCCCAACTATTCTGAAAAAAAATAATCAGTGAATACACGAACGGAATTTATTCTTCGGATTGAAAATGGAAGAAAAATTCAGGATTTTATAAGTTGACTTGAATGATTTAATTAATATGCTATACCCCGAAACTATAGAGGAAAAATGGAGATTGCTTCTCGAAACATGCGCATTATTAAAAAAAATCTAAGAATGTAAGCAAATAAGGTCAAGAGAATATTTTCTTGCAAGCGACATAAACAGCTAATGAAGAGGCAAACACCAAAATTATTGAACTCGCTGCTTTTTTTGTAAAAATAGGAAATCCTTATTTTTAAATAAAATGGCTTAATCGGATGCCCTGTAGAGACAATTTAATAAGATATACAAACCAAAGAAATTTAAGCTTCATGTTTTTTATTCTAGGTTAATGGAAACACATACGAACTAGTCTCAGGGTAACTATAGGATAGGAAAACTTTGTGTCTTGGAGTGAAGGGATCGAAGAAGACATTCGATTTTCTGTTCACTTTTAAGAAAGCGTTTTATCGTCCTTAAAAGAGAATGCTTACCATTAATCATTTTCGAATTTTTTGACTGAAATCCAAGTTTTCAGAGATAAGTTACGAAATCAATCTGATTAGCTTGAATACTATTAATTTATTGGCTTCCGCTATTATTTTTACCATGAATGAGTAGTATGAAGGATTCTCGATTGTGACAGTCCACCATGTGATTCCAAGAGAAAATATTAGCGGATCGTTGAGTCTGAAAAATACCGATCTACTTCAGATACCGGAACATAAATCTTTCGTTTTTTCTTAATTGTTTTGACTTTGTTTAGTAGTACTAACTGATCAAATTTTGACCGGCCAATTCTTACCGCTGCCATGAATTCTTTTGCTGTGATATGTTTAATGGGAATTGTTGAAGATTGTAATGATTGAAGATTTTGCAACTGTTTCAAAATTTCCTGTTGGGTTTCCTGTAGGCTGGCTAATTCTTCTTTTGAGATCATAACCAGGTTTAGATTTTGCATTTCCATTTTCACAATTATCATGTAGTAATAATTGTAAGTTAGATTATTGTTGAAGAGGCATCTCACACTTCGGTATAGAAGGGGAAATGTTTTAATGCAAAAGTTTCTATAACATTTTTGAAAAAGGAAAATAATATTTCTATCTATCTGATTTTATATTTCCAACATATTAAAATCAATTCCCTTTGTTCCTTCAATAATTTCGCGTATTCCAACTTTATAATAATTCTGAGTTGTCTGTTCCTTTTCGTGTCCCATCATTTTTGAAAGAATCGGGCGGTCAGCTCCAAACCGAATCCACATTTGAGCATTGGTATGCCTGCCGGTTTTATTACTCAATGGTCTTAACAGTTTAGCCCTCTTGGCTAACAATTTAAGATTTCGGTTATAGGTTTGTACTTCAATGAATGCAGACTTTTTAAAAAGCAGGGGATTAAAGTCATTCGTGTCTTGGTATCGGTTTATAATTTCCAACGCATTGGCAAATTTGAATAGTGGTATTATGTTTGGATTGCCATTCTTGTCTCTCTCGCCGATAATGTAACGCCCTTGTTCAATATCGTTGAAAAGTTGATCTTTTCTGAGATTCTGAAGATCGCTATAATAGAGCCAGTGTACACTTGAAAAAGAAATAAATTCCTGTCTCTTTCCAGGCTTTGATCCTTCGTTTCAAATACTAGCTTTCGCAGACGTTGAATCTCTTCAATTTCCAAATGCTGCCCTTCCCGTTTTTGAGGAACACTTATTTTAATTTCTTCAAAATGACGTTCAAGTTCAATAGGGTCAAGAAAGTGGTCTTTTTTCGCAGCACAAGTAAGCACCACTTTTAGTTTATCAAAATAGGATTTAATAGTTGCGGGGTCCATTTTGCCTTTGCGGCCTTTTAGGTTCGCCAGGTAATTCTTAAAACGCGCAATTAAAGTTTCGTCAATTTCAGCAAAAGGGATACGAGCTTGAAAATTATTCAGGTGCAGGAGGCAAGCAGAATATTTCTCCCATGTTACACTATCAAGGCTTACGGTAGCCGGCGGACGCCGGATATACTCTCTAAAATAATCATTAAAAATATTTCCTTCACCACGTAGCATCAGTTCGTTTTCGATAGCGTAAAAGGTCACCGGTTTGTTAGAGTTATAATAGCGTTTGGTCAACTCGTTTAATTTGTGAATAGTTTCTGAAATCTTGCAGTTGATCTCAAAATAGAATAAATGCGTATTGCTCACCCATTTATTCGTAACTCCCAGCCATTCTGCAGTGGATACTTTTTGAGGCACTTTAATCAGATAATACCTTACGGGTTCTCCAGGCAGGTATATGCTGATATGGATAGGGTATAGACCTGTACGGTTGCTAATTTTCCGCCAGTTATGCTTAATAGTAATATTTGGAATTCGTAACATACACTGCATTTTCTTTTTCACATTCCACCTGGAAATCAGGTTGTTGAATGCAAAAAAACGTAAAAAAAATGTAAAAAAACATGCAGGAAATAACGAGATTTAATGGGAGCCTGTAAAAAAGAAAACCCACGAAAACTGCTGTTGACGTGGGTTTGATTCTTTTTAGTACTTTTTAATACTTTTTAAATCTCCGTTTTGCTCCCCCTTCTGGACTTGAACCAGAGACCCTCTGATTAACAGTCAGATGCTCTAACCAACTGAGCTAAGGAGGAATATGTTTCAACTTTTTATCGCTGTTTGAACCAGCGTCCTTTATGGTTTTTAACCGGGTGCTCTAACCATCCAGATAATTATCGGGAGAGCTAAGGAAGGAGTTTTCCATTTAAAAATGGGTGGCAAAAATAAAGTTTTTTAACTTGTTACAAAAATAGTTTTAGTATTATTTTATCCAGTTAAAAAAACCACTTTCTTCAATCCCAATAAAAACCCCGTTGCCGTCTATTTTGACCGGGTATATTTTTAAAAAATATCCTTCTCCACTTATATCTCTTCCATTTTCCAGGCTAAAAACATAACGATGTATGGGGCATACGATATTGCCATTCTTATCTAAAAACCCTTCTGACATCACTCCACCGGCATGCGGACATTTCGATGTGCAAGCCGCGATTGCATTTCCCCTTTTAGCAATACATATTTTTTTTCCTGCCACTTCTATTTCTGCAAGATCATTTTCTCCAAATGTCAATTCTGAAAATGCCGATGCAACTTTATGCCACCTGTATTTCTTTTCGCAATTCATTTATATCAATAAAAAAACTCTGCTTTGTAAGGATATTTTTCCTGGTACATGGTGCGGGTGGTGTTCAAAATAATCTGTTTCAGTTCTGAAATATTACTTTTTTCTGTTGCAGAAATAAACACACACTTTCCTTCTGTTTGCGCCTGCCATTTCTGTCGCATCTCTTTAAGTATTTCTTCTTTCACTTCCGGCTCAAGCCATTTATCAAATGTATTTTTCTCGTATTGGTCCATTTTATTAAAAACGGTGATTACCGGTTTTTCATCACTCTTGAGCTCATGCAAAGTTTTATTAACAACGGCTAACTGTTCCTCAAATTGCGGATGCGAAATGTCAACAACATGCAAAAGCATATCTGCTTCCTTCACTTCATCGAGCGTACTTTTAAAACTTTCTATTAAATGATGCGGAAGCTTTCTGATAAAACCCACTGTATCGCTTAAGAGAAATGGCGTATGGCCAAGTACCACTTTTCTTGTAGTAGTATCAAGCGTTGCAAATAATTTATTTTCAGCAAACACATCACTCTTGCTGAGCAGGTTCATGATGGTTGATTTACCCACATTGGTATAGCCGACCAGCGCCACTCTTATAAATTCTCCCCTCTCTTTTCTTTGTGTGAAGGCCTGCTTGTCAATTTCGGCTAACCGTTTCCGTAAGAGGCTGATCTTGTCTTTCACAATACGCCTGTCAGTTTCAATTTCGGTTTCACCCGGTCCCCTGCTTCCTATTCCGCCACCTTGCCTTTCAAGATGACTCCACATGCCTTTAAGCCTTGGTAAAATATATTGATATTGGGCAAGCTCAACCTGCACTTTAGCCTGCGCTGTTTTTGCACGTGATGCAAATATGTCGAGTATAAGATCACTGCGGTCTATTGTCGTTACCTGTAAAGCCTTCTCTATATTGGTGATTTGAGAGCCTGTTAGTTCATCATCAAAAATTATTAGCTCCACATTTTTTGAAGAAACATAATTTTTAATTTCTTCCAGTTTTCCCTTTCCCACGAAGGTTTTACTGTCAGGATGTGCAAGCTTTTGTGTAAATGTTTTAATGGCACGGGCGCCTGCAGTTTCTGCGAGAAATTTCAATTCCTCCATGTATTCAGTAGCCGATTCTTCAGTTTGATCTTTTTGAATTACGCCTACAAGTACTGCGTTGATATCTTTATTATACTGTATCTTTTTTTCAATCAATAGTAAAAGTTTTGTATAAAAATAATCATTCTAATACGCATGATTATAATCTGCATGGTACCGGCAAAAAAAGTTAAGAAAAAATTAAAGGCCGCTGAAGGTAATCCCAACCTGGTACAATTTCATATTTGCACCTGCGCCGTCCTTTAATACATTATTGAGTTGATAGGTTCCAAAAAGAGATATGATGCCATATCCCACCCGGGCTGTGCCGGTGAAACGGGTACTATTTATAAGCCGCTTGGTATTTTCTTTTTGTATAAAACTATTTAGGGTATTGTTATTTTTGTCCTGTAGGGTTTTGCCTTTTGTATGCACATTTATAGCAGTTCCTACTTTAGCGCCGATGGCTATTTTAAAACTTTTATTTGGCTCAAGCGGCTTAGATGAAAACCTGAATTCTAAAGGAACTTCCGCGAAAGTGGTGGCAAGTTTATACTTCTTAAAATGGTCTGTGGAGTCTAAGGCAATAAAGGGTAAAACTGTTCCGCCCGCTTTAAGGTCCACCCTCATTTTTTTAAAGAAAATATTACTTGTACTTACTCCTACACCAAAACCAATACTGAATTTTGGTGAAGACCTAAATGGCTTATCCAGCATAATGTATGCATTAAAACCCCTAGAGAAACCGCTTTGATGGCTGCTAATGCTATCAGGCATACCTGTCCAATGGTCAGATGAAAGCTGAAACATAAAATGATCGGCTGACCGGTTCGGCAATTTAATTGCTTTAGGGGCCATAGAAGATTTTGAATTAAGGGTATCCTGGGAAAACGCTACTGACAGCGATAAGCAGCAAAGAAATACAAAAACAATTTTCTTCATAAAGTCTGTTAAGTTGGCAAATGTATTTGTTACATGGTTAAAGAAAGGTTAAACACTACTATCAATAAACGACTGTAAATTTTACTTCGCATTGATTGTAAACATTTTTTTAAAAGCAAAGGCGATTTCTCATTTGTAATAAAAATCGAGTAGGAAGGTAGCCATTAGTTGGCTACCTGTCCTCTCACACCACCGTGCGTACCGTTCGGTACACGGCGGGGTGTTAGAAGAGTTTCCTCGGAGGTTCCGTTTTCCAATAGTAGTAGTGAGGTAAGGCCACATGGCGTTTGGGG
>JBBPZF010000399.1:0-2104 GCA_038199105.1 Chitinophagales bacterium
GCACAGGTAGCTAAAGAACGAATCTTGTGCTTGCAGGGTAGCATTTAGTTAATCATGCGTAAAAACAGTAAGCCAAGTGCTGCGAAGATTACGATCATAATAATTCCCCTCAAAGCTTCTTTTTCTTCATTTTCGTTTGTCATTTTATTATTCGTTTTTAGTAATGAATTGCTGAAAGGTATAAATAAAATGGCTCTCCGCTATTGATATTCCTTGTTAATATCATTTTCACATTACATAATTTTACCTTCTGCAATCATTTCATATTTTATAATCACAATGAACGAACGACCAAAATTATTTATGCTGATTCTTGGTTGCACACCAGCGGGAAGGCATACTGAGCAACATGATGTTTATTTCGAAGTTGGAAATAATATTGCCGACCTTATTGCGGGGATAAAAAATTTCTGGCCTGAGGCCAAAGGCGATATTCATTTAGATGCATGGCGGGAAGTGACTAACGTAAACGGGTACACTATAGAAATAAAATCAAAAGATGATAAAGGTATTCCCCCTGAAACAGGAAGAGTAAGCCGCTTATTTTTTCTTAATCTCGGTGGCTATAAACCGAAAGAATTTGAAGAATTCCACTATAAGATGCTTGCTGTAGCGCCGGAAAAAGGAGAAGCAGTACAGCAGGCAAAGCAAACTGCTTTTTATAAACACACAGGCTTTAAAGGCGCCACATCACACATTGATGATAAATATGGAATAGATGTGGATGACGTGCATGCGATTGAAGATATTTTGCCTGCTGATAATAAATCAAAATACAACATTCATATTTCTGAAGCGATAACTGATCATGAAGATGAAATGCATTTAGGCTATTTCACTTTCCAAAAATTATTATTGCAGAAATAGTCTTAATACTTACGATTCAATTGTAATCAGCCAAATGAATTTATTTTCCGATACAGAATTTTTCAACTCAGGCGTTCCTAAAAAAATTGCTTACGCTTTGCCGGATGCAGATCTTGTATATATTGAAAATTTCTTTTTGAAAGAAGAAGCGGATGAGCTTTACACAAAACTGCTTAACGACACTAAATGGTTAGAAACAAAAAAACAACCGTTTATGGAAAAGAGCATGATACGCCAAGGCTTACTGCCTGGTATGGCAATGCCGGTACGGACTATACTTTTTCCGGTAACAAAATGAGTCCTTTTTCATGGACAAAGGATTTGCTTTTCATAAAAGAAAAAGTGGATAAAGAATCTGGTGTTGTATTCAATAGTGTGCTACTCAATTTATATAGAAACGGTAAAGACAGCGTTGGCTGGCACAGGGATAATGAAAAGGAATTTGGAATAAACCCGGTTATTGCATCGCTAAGCTTTGGAGAAACAAGGCCGTTTCATTTAAAACATAAATTTAAAAAGGAAATAGAAAAAGTGATCATTCCTTTAACGCATGGATCATTGTTGATCATGCATGGAAAGACGCAACATTACTGGGAACACCAAATTCCAAAAACTGCAAAATCAATCAGCCCACGTATCAACCTTACTTTCAGGATTATAAAAGATTTGTAGGTGTCAGTCCACTGAAGTGGCCAGAGACCTTCAGTAGTTTAGAGACAGGAAATAAGATCGCCGGTCAAGTTGCGGAAAGTTCTAAATGCAAAGCGTTTCATTTCGATGCTTTAACAGTATTAAAAATTCAGCATAAAACTAAACCTTTGCAATGATCTAAAAGGCGTTGTCATCCTGAACTTGTTGAAGGATCACTTGAAGGGTCAACATAGTTTTAAAGGAAAGAAACGATATCTTTCCTTATTAATTTCATAGCATCACCTCAATAAAGTATTTCATTGTTTAAATTTGAATTCATATCTTTTCGCAGTCTATTTCAAAAAGAAAAAATGATTTCATTGCTTGAAGAAAATCCTTTGAAAATAAAATATGCACTTTTTTTAAATTGATAAAAAATAATTATGGCTAAGTATCCTGAAAAAAATTCACGTCGTTCATTTATAACAAATGTTACAAAAGGAGTGATTGGCGCTTCGATGATTCCTTCGATTGTTACGGCAAAAGATAGCAAACGACACCTTGAAGAATTGAAAAGGTCGAAACAAAATTTTAGTGCTAATGACCA
>JBBPZF010000400.1:0-2802 GCA_038199105.1 Chitinophagales bacterium
GTAGGTAATATATTGCTGCATTCCTCCATCTTCATGTACTCCCAGCACAGTGAGATGTTCTCCACAATTAGGCCTACCCCGAAGTACAGCCTGATCGGGATGAGGATTCCGATAAGGCATAACGGTACATTTATCGCCTACTTTTATATTCTTTACGTTCTTACCAATTTCAATTACTTCAACAGCCAATTCATGACCCAAAATACGTGGGTAAGTAAAAAAAGGTTGATTGCCCGAGAAGGCATGCAGATCTGTACCGCATACGCCAATCTTTAATACTTTTAGCAATGCATCATCCTCACTCATTAATTTTGAAACATCCTTTTCAATCAGGGAAAGGCTGCCGGGTTGATTTAATATGATAGCCTTCATCTTAATTAACTGTATTAATCTCGGTTATTTTATTGAATAATTCTTCCGGAAGTTTTCCGCTATTCCAGTCGTGTAATGTGGACTGGATTTGTTGCATATTTCTGGCTCCTACAACGACTCTGTCAGCTTCTGCAATTGAAAACAGGTAGCGTTGAGATAAACTTGAAATATCCATCTCATTTTCATCGGCCAATGCTTTTATTTCTTTAGCATGATCCAAATCAGTTTCTGTGATATATTCACCATCTGGCCCATCAGCCAGGTATTGACTATACCTGTTGCCAAGCAAAGAAAAATGTAAGGCGGAAGCTGCGTAATAACGAATCCCTTCTTTTTTCATTAATGGAACATCTTTATCAAAGGCTGTTAAATTGCAGGCATTCATTTTTAAGAATCCGGAAATTACATCGAAGTTTTCCTTCTTTATAAAAGGCCGGAATTCATCGGTAGGATTTCCTCCAACACCAATTAAGTTACATAAACCTTGTGCTTTAAAGTCATGTAATGTTTCTAATATTCTATTCATTTCGGCAATAGGTACCAATTGTGGTTCGTGCAGAAATAGCAGATCTACTTTTTCCAACCCCAACTTTTCAAGGCTTTCAAGAAGGCTTTGCTTCATTCTTGATGAAGAATAATCTGTTTTACAATCAAAGGCATCCACGCCTTTGAGTCGCCCAACCTTGGTGCTGATAAACGGTTTCTCCCCTTTCCATTTTCTTAAGGCCTGGCCAAGATAGGTCTCTGCATTTGAGTAGGAGGGTGCGGTATCAAAGGCACGTATCCCGTTTTCTAAAGCAAACAAAATGGATTGTACAGATTCCTCGGGATCTATTTCTCCCCAAACACCTCCAAGCCCTGAGGTTCCGCATACTAAACGCCCACCGTGCGAAAATGAGGGCGCTAATTTTTCATCTTCAATGTAAGCTGGTTTCATTTTACAAACTTTTTTTAATTTAAAAATTAACAACCGCTCCACCATCTACCGGTAACAAAACACCAGTGACATAGCGGGCTGCATCAGAACATAAATAAATGGCAGCATTGCCAATATCTTCTGGTTTCCCAAATCCATTCATGGCGATGCGGTTTACTATTTTTTGTTTTCTTTCAGGATCAGCTTCGATAGCTTTTAAAAACATATCCGATTCTATCCAGCCTGGCGCTATCGCATTTATGCGTACATTATATGGCGCATATTCCGTTACCAGGTTATTCATTAACCCGGTAAGTGCAGCTTTGGAAGTACCATAAGCCGCAACCCTGTCCACACCAAATATGGCGGTCATAGAACTGATTAATAAAATAGCTCCGGATTTTCTTTGGATCATTTTTTTTGCACACTCTCTTGTCAGAGAAAATACAGCAGAAAGATTCGTATTTAATATCCTGTCAAATTCTTCATCAGAAGTATCCTGTGCTGCTTTTTTCAAATGGATACCGGCATTATTAACCAGTATATCAATAGTGCCAAAATCATTCTCAATACTATTTATTGTTCCTGGTATTTTTTCTCTTTCAGTTAAATCCATGGCTTTATAAAAGGCATTGTTTCCTAAATCATCAGAAGCTTGTTTCAGGACAGATTCTCTTCGCCCGGTGATAATGACTTTTGCTCCTGCATCTACAAATGCCGTGGCAATTCCCAAACCAATTCCAGTTCCTCCACCTGTGACTAAGGCGGTTTTATTTTTTAATATAAAATCTGATAGCATGTATCCTAAAATTTTATTTCATTTAAATGTTCATCCAGAAAATTAAATCCCCATCCCGGTTTGTCATGCGGTACCGCAAATCCATCATTAACTTTCATTGGTGTATCAATAAGGGAATCTACCCAGTCAAACGACTCAGCTCCAAATCCATTTGGAATCGTACAGAGCAATGGCACATCATAATCTTTGTAATAATGAGGTAATATCTGGATGTGAAATCCTTCTGCTATGGCAGCGCTGTTACGCCACTGATCAACGCCGCCGATACGCAAAATATCAGGTTGCCAAATATCCAAAGCATTAAGTGCTGCAAGTTCTATAAGTGGTTTGTTGCTAAACTCTCTTTCTCCCATAGCAAGCGATACACCTGCCTGCTCTTTGATCATTTTATAGCCTGCAATATTATCGTGATGTATGGGTTCTTCAAACCAGTAAATATTTAAATGGGCTACTGATTTTGCTAACTGAATGGCATCTGCAACCTGCATGCCCTGGTTGGCATCCATCATAATGTTCACTTTTTCTCCCACGGCTTCACGTACTTTTTTGATACGTTCCAGGTCAGTTTGCCATCTTGGAGAACCTACTTTTATTTTTACGGCTTTGAAACTCCGGTTAACATAATTACTAACCTCTTCTATTAATTCATCAATAGAATAGGATAACCAACCTCCGCTTCCATAAACAGGGATTCGATCTTTACACGTTCCTAATA
>JBBPZF010000401.1:0-2381 GCA_038199105.1 Chitinophagales bacterium
AAAGAAGATATTTCCGGCAGCTCGTTACTGTGATGCATCCCCATCGTTCTGCTTCTTACTCTTTCTAATGCCACTTCAATCTGTGCTTCTCTTGCCTGTGCCTCTGCTTTTTGCAGATCAAGAAAGCGTATATAAGCCTGTTCAAAAACTTTGGCAACCCTTCTAAATACCTGGATACTTTCTTCGCTGTAAATGGCGCCTTGCCAGCAATCGAAGTATAATGATGAATTTTGTTCAACTAACAAACAGGCAATATATTTTTTTCCCTTTGTAAGAAAATCTCTTGCTTCAGGCGGTATTGCTGTTAAATCGTTATGCGCAAATACATACCTGAAATATCTGTTCTTTTCTTCTTCGCTGTACTCTTTATTGATGTAGCTCTCGCCGCTAAGGAATGCCTGCCAGCTATCTTTATAATTGGTATCTTCTTTCATCAATTCCTCATCATAAGGAAGGTTTATTAAAGTAGGCTGTTGAAGATTATTACCTACCCAAAAAACTGAATCTTTAGTTGCTTTATTAAATAACCAGATCGCAACAGTGCCAAGCAGTATGTTTAGCTCATTTAATTTTTCAAATATGATGGCAATCACATCCTTCAACTCATCTGAACGATGCATAGCCAGCGACCGGCTTCTTATCTTTTCCAACGCAGTTTCAATGATTGCTTCTCTTGCCTGCGCTTCGGCTTTTTGCAAGTCGAGAAAGCGGGTATAGGTTTGTTCAAAAACTTTGGCGAAACGGACAAAAATATATTCTTCCTTGTATTGTTCTTTGGTGATGATGAACAGGTAGCCATGTGAAAAATATGCTGCGTACATCCGCTGCCATTCAGGAAAGGCGATGCCGGCGTCAAGTAAACCCTGGAAATTAGGCCCCGATTTGGGTAGTTCCATCAGGTATTTATAGTGCGATTTCAATGCTTCTCCTCCAACATCCTCAGCATAAAATTCTTCGTTCTTTTTCCAATGCATGTACAAATTCCTGACAGAAGGCTCTTCTATATGTGGAATATAATGAGGAGGTTGAAATACACCCTCTGAACTCATCCAAAATTCACCTTCCGTCTCACTTTTATCCAGTATCACAAAACCGCAAGCGAAAGCATTTACTCCCAATTCCCTAAGTTGCTGGAACATCACCATGGCGGCATCAGTATGTTCATCACTTCTTTGCATCGCCATTGTTCTTGCACGCACTCTTTCTAATGCCAATTGAATTTGCGATTCTCTTGCCTGTGCTTCTGCCTGTTTTAAATCGTTGAAGCGAGTGTAACTAAGATCAAAAACCTTGGAAAATCGAACCATAATATCGAAGGATTGGCTGCTAAGTGGTTCGACACTGCCCGTCGTCAGGCATCCGAAACTATTGAAGGATGCGGATAAGTAGATCTTTTCAAACGACTTCATAAATTGAATGACAATAGCAGGTAAGCTGGACAATTCGGTTTCGTTGAAAAGAAATGCATCCCACTCTTTCTTTTCGTTTCCTTCCATAATGTACAGCCATTTTTCCTGCCGTTCCTTCCACCCCTTTAGGTAGGCAAGTTGCGGTGGGTGGTTGCTATACGGTATGCGGTAGGCCTGTTCTGTTAATGCCTCGTCATCACCAGCCATCCACCAGGTTACACCTTCCGTTTGCTCATCGAAAATCATGATAAAACAACGGTTAAGCGACTCGTCAAGTTTTTTCAACTCGATGTACATAGATTTGACGACAGTAGCCAGCTCACCAGAGGCTTGCATCGTCATGACCCTTGCCCGCAGCCGTTCCATAGCCGCTTCTATCTGCGCTTCCCGTGCATGCGCTTCAGCTTTCTGCAAATCCAAAAAACGCGTATAGGTCTGTTCGAAAACTTTGGCGAAACGTTGCAGGATAATTGCATTTTCATCCGACAAAGCAGAAGGAGCCCACATCAATGCGCCATGGCTCGTATAAGCCAGGTTAAAAACAGCATGTTCGTTTGCTGAAAGCATTGCCTTTTCTTCGTCAGGTAAATTTCTATAGCCCGATTGCGTGAACATTTCTTCGGCATAACTTTTTAAAGCAGCCCCAGACATTTCGATTGAAACAAATTTTGCTCCCTCTCTCCATGCTGCCAGTTGAGCCGCATGAAGCGGATGCTCACTATTGTTCACCTGATAACTTTCAACATGGTTTTTTTGAATGAAGCCTGCCAGCCAGTGCTCCATGTTGCCGGTTTTTTTATCCATGATAATTATAGTAGCTGCGCCAAATTTGAAATCCAGCTTTTGCAGCTCATCGTATACGGTCACGGCTACATCCATTACCTCGGTACTTTTATGCATTGCCATTGAGCGGCTTCTCACCCGTTCGAGCGCAGCTTCGATCATTGCTTCCCTCGCCTGCGCTTCTGCTCT
>JBBPZF010000402.1:0-6561 GCA_038199105.1 Chitinophagales bacterium
ACAGCAAACGAATTTCAATTCTTGCCATTTTTATGGCTCTTTTTTTCCCGGTTTTTGCGCAAAGCCAGGTTTATAACGACGTAGCTCCTTTTTCAGGCAGCGGCGCCTTTCGAAAATTTTCGATTGGCATTAACGCAGGTGTAATGAACCCATCCGTTATTCTTGGTGGGTCCAACGACTTTGCTAATCCTGGGTACACATTCGGATATGGAGCAAATATCCGGTACCAGATAAACCATTATTTAGCCCTCCAGGGGGATTTTTTGAGAGGTAAATTAAAAGGAAATCAAGAAGGGAAAAATGGTGTAGGCAGACCCGTTACTTCTTTCAACACTGACATAAATTGGGCTGGCAGTTTAAGTGGAGTAATCACTCTGGGTAATGTAAATTGGCTTAGCACAAAAAATAAGGTGATCCCTTATGCTAGTGCAGGTTTGGGATTTTTGGGTTACAAAACCAAAATTGTAGCTGCCGGGTCTACTAATGAAGTAGACTATGTAGATAATGTATCTCCAGAGCATCCAATATTTGTTCCGGTTGGTTTGGGCTTAAAATTTAATTTATCCAGCATGATCAACCTTGACCTGGGATACAGAATGAATTTTGTTGATGCAGATAATGTGGATGGCTTGCCATATTTTAGATCACCAGCGGGCTTCAGCAGCAGGGTTCACAAAGATAAATTTAGCTATGGCTTTGTAGGATTAGAGTTTGCTTTTGGTAATAAATCTAAACCTCAACTGTTATTTGATAATCCTGTAGCAAGAGTTAATAACTCGTTGCAAAAACAAATAGATACTGTAAAAGCTAACCAGGATCAAATGATGATGGATAGTGATAATGATGGAGTAGTTGACAAATTTGATAAAGAACCAAATACACCTGCCGGTTGCCCGGTTGATGTTCACGGTGTATCAAGAGACACAGATGGTGATGGTGTTCCGGATTGTAAGGATAAAGAATTGGTAACGCCTACACAATGCCAGCCAGTAGATGCTGATGGCGTAGGTAAATGCCCAGATCCTGAATGTTGTAAAAATATGGTGCAGGCTAATATGAACGCTTGTAGCATTGGAGACTTACCAAGTATATCTTTCCAGGGAAGCCGGGGCAGCTTAAGCAGCGATGCAAAAGCAATGTTGGCCACTGTTGGTTCCAAATTGAAAGGAAGTGCAGAATGTTCAATAACTATTACAGGTTACCCTGCTGCTTCAAAAGCATCTCAGGCTCTTTGCAACAAAAGACTTGACCTTATCAAATCATACTTAACAGAAACCGAAGGTATCAGTGCAGACCGTATCGAAGTTAATTGTGAAGTTGGTGGTGGCGATTCCAACACAGTAGATATTAAATCAAAATAACTTTTTGTTTTGCTTAAAAGGAAGAACCTCTCTGAAAAGAGAGGTTTTTCTTTTTAATGACAAAATTTTATTTACATTAAATCTATGTGGCATCATGCTGAGCCTAAAAATCATGATTATATTTACCGGCACAAGTTTTTATTCACTATTAAAAAAAATCTATGCAACAAAAAAATGATAGCACCGGCTTACCGGATTCAGCAAGAGACAAAGAAGAGCTGCAACTCGAATCGTCCACTTTTAATTTGCCGGATGTAGAAGATATACCCGGACAGGAAAATATTAAACCAGCGCCGATGGGTGATCTTGCAGACGATACTATTTCTTCATCAGATGAAGAAGGGGATTCCATTTTTGATGATGATATTGATGAAGACATTGAAGAAAGCAGCGATTCTAATGTTTCGGAGGAAGAAAAAACTGATTTGCGAAGAACCGCTAATGATATGCCGACAGAGGATGATGTTAACTTACGCAGAGCCGCTCTGGACAATACGGATAAAGATGGTACGCCTTTAAATGAAAGCAGCTTTAAGAATAATATTACAGGAACAGGCCTGGACGTACCCGGCGCAGAAAATGACGATGAAAATGAAGAAATAGGAGAAGAGGATGAAGAAAACAATGAGTACAGTCTTGGCGGCGATAAGCATGACTGATTACGTAGGAATAGCATTAGAGTGAGTCCTGGAAGTGGTTCGGTGAGCACCGAACCATTTTTTATGTCAAATGCACATTAAATTTGTACCAAAAATTTGTTATACGCTCCACAAATCATCTTAAAAATTTGACGGATCCGGCTTGTACTTTGGGATTAGAATATTGTTTGCCATGTAGCAAATTAGCCTTAAAGTAAAAATTATTTTAAAGAGATTTTATAAAAAAAGAGAATGCCTGAAATTGCCTTTTTAAAAAATATTAATCTATTTACACCGCCTCATAAAAAAATAGGTCCTTCTGTAGAAACAGAACGACCTTTACGATTGCTTGATATGAGACTCTTTAAATGTATTGTTTGTAAGGCAAATAATATTTTGAAGAATGTGTTACCTGCCTTTATATTTTCTTCAAGAGCAAACTTATACTGTAAAAGAGTAACACAAAATTCAACTTATTTCTTATTCTATCATGCCAGAACCGGTGGCGCAGTTTTACAACCCTTTACTGGCATGCGTTTCATGTTAAATATCAGATGATGCCCAACCGCTTTTCAGATACATTATTTCAGCTCGTGCATTCTCTTGAGAAATCAGAAAAACGGCATTTTAAGCTTTATATCAAAAGGAGCTCCTCTAAGGAAGATCTAAAGATTATACGGTTATTTGACGCATTAGATAAGCTTAGCGAGTATGATGAGAAGCAATTGCTCAAAATGTTAACCGATATAACCAAACCACAACTCTCAAATTTAAAAACTCATCTTTATAAACAATTACTTGCAAGCTTACGGTTATTAAAAACTACTGATAATATAGATCTGAAACTGAGTGAGCAATTGGATAATGCACGGTTGCTGTATAATAAAGGGCTAAAACTCCAGGCATTAAATATCCTGGAAAGGGCAAAGGAACTGGCAAAGGCTAACCAGAAAATGAATTTTCTTGTCCAGGTAATTTCGCTTGAAAAGAAAATTGAAACGTTGCATATCACCAGGAGTTCACTTGAGAGAACACAGCTACTTGCTGAGGAAGCACTTGAAATAAGCAGTCATATAGATAGAGTAACACGGTTATCTAATCTCGCTCTTTTGCTATACAGGTGGTATGTGCAAAATGGACATGCCCGTAATGAACAGGATGAAAAGGGCATCCGGGAATACTTCAAAAGTTCATTACCGGCTGATAGTAATGCTATACATGGTTTCTATGAAAAGTTATATCTGTACCAAAGTTATTGCTGGTATGCTTTTATAAGACAGGATTTTTTGATGTACTATCGATACAGCCAAAAGTGGATTGATGTTTTTGGTGAAGATGAAGTTATGATTGGGGTAGAAACAGGACATTATATAAAAGGAATGCATAATCTTCTAAACGCTCATTTTGATCTTCGAAATTTTGAAAAATTTGAAATTACTTTAAAGCAATTTGAAAAATTTGCTGAGACACCTGTTGCCAATCAACATGATAATTTTCGAACGCACACTTCTATTTATATAAATAGTGCGCGGTTAAACCAATACTTAATGAAGGGCGATTTTGTGAGTGGAATAAGCATCGTTCCGGAAATAGTAGCAAAATTAAATGAATATGCATTGTTTGTAGATAGCCACCGCATTCTTGTATTCAATTATAAAATAGCCACACTATATTTTGGCGCCGGCGATTATGCAACAGCCATTGATTTTCTTCACAAAATAATAAATGATAATCACAGTGGTTTACGTATTGACTTGCAATGTTATGCCAGGCTTATGCACCTGCTTTGCCACTATGAATTAGGAAATGAAGAGATACTTGATTCATTGATAAAATCAGTATATCGCTTTATGGCGAGAATGAAGAACCTCACTGTTGTTGAAGAACAAATGTTCATCTTCCTGCGTCATTCCACTAAAATAAGAGCTAAAGAATTGATGCCTGAGCTTAAACAATTTCTTGAAAAAATTAAGCACCTGGAGCAAAATCGTTTTGAGACCCGCTCTTTTGCGTACCTGGATATTATTTCGTGGGTAGAAAGTAAAGTGTATGAGAAACCTATGAGTGAGATCATAAGAAATAAATACTTAAAGAGCAGGCATCGTAATCGCACCGGGGAAATCAAGCCGGCATAGTATTTTTTATCTAAAGTATTTTGGTTACTCATATAAACCAATAAATGTCGTTTAATCTTTAATAGAACCTACTGAGAAACTTTGTACTGTTTGCTTATTTGATCATAGTCAGTAATGAAGTTATTAGATTTTCCATCTTTATCAAAAATAGCTTCCCAGGTACTTAAAGGTTCCCAAATAAATGTTCCTTTTATATCCTCACCCGGAAGGGCAAACGCAATTTTATTTACCCCGGGTTTTAATTGTGAATATTCAGCAACTATCACTGGCTTATCATATTTCTTTTTTAGGGCAGTTATATTATTTTGAAGATCCTGCAAGGTGCCATGCCATTTAGGATAATAGGACTCCCCTATTACATCAAACCTTACACCACGGTTAAGCATATTATCAAGGAAGAATTCAGACTCAGCATTTTGGCCGCCCAAAGCGATGTGCAATAAGGTAATAATGGATGGATCAACTTCTTTCACCGCAGCCATCGCGGCTTTTAGAAGAGTCGCCAGGCTATCCAAATGCTGAACATTCCCATCGGGCCATATTATGCCGTGATTGATTTCGTTACCCGTTTGCACCATATCGGGCAAGGTTCCCTGTGCTTTCAGGGCCGTTAAAACATCCTTAGTGTAATCATAAACTTTATCGGTTAACTGGGTAAAATTTAATCCCTGCCAGGCTTCGGGTTTAAATTGTTTACCCGGATCTGCCCACGTATCACTGTAATGAAAATCAAGCAAAAATTTTAATCCGGCTTTTTTGATGCGCTTCGCCATTTGCAATGTGTGATCCAAATCACAAAAACCTGCCCGCGGCGAGTAGCCGCTATCGTTAGCAGGATCAACAAACAGGCGCAACCTGATGTAATTAAAACCATGATCTTTTAAAATTTCAATCGCATCTTTTTCTTTTCCATTATCAGAAAATTTTATTCCTTTTGCTTCGAGTTGAGGTAAAAAAGAAATATCCGCTCCCAATATTTTTCCCGTAGGTTTTAAAGATAATGCAGCCGAATTGCTATTGCTATACTTATCGCTAATCATAGTTGAGTTTCCGGGGCTTACTGTAATAATATCCGTTGAGCCATCCAACAATCCTTTTGATGTTGCTTTAAACTTAATTGTACCTGCTTCATTTCCCGACTGAATTATCACCTGGCATTTTCCATTGAACAATGATCGCTGCCAGTTTCCATCAAGGCATTTATCTGCTTCATGGCTGCTCGGATCGCCATTACCCACACCAATTATTTTTCCGTTGCCTTCCAAAGAAAATTGTATAAGATTATTGGCATCAGGAACTTCACGGCCCTCTTTATCTATCGCTTTTACATTAATGACTGTTGCATCTTTACCATCGGCGAGCATCGTTGTTTTGTATGGAGTAATCACTACTTCCGCAGGTGCACCTGTTGTTTCAACACTTGCTGTAATCTTTCTACCTTTTTTATAAGCAACAGCGGATAAGGTTCCCGGTTCATAGTTTACACTCCATTGCAGGTGGCTATTTCGGGGCATATCTTTTTTACCCAAACTTTTTCCATTTAAAAATAATTCAACATTATCGGCATTACTATTTACCCATACATCAATTGGCTGGCCTTCTTTACCTTTCTCCCCAGGAGTCCTTGCGGACCAATTCCAATGTGGGGAAATATGCAGCACATCTTTATCAGCCCACCATGATTGATAGTAGTAATAAATGTTCTTGGGGAAACCGCACATATCCATAATACCAAAATGCGAATTGACATTAGGCCAATGATAAGGCGTAGGCTCCCCGCGATAGTCAAAACCCGTCCAGACAAAACCACCCATCCACCATGGGCGGGCAGCCGCCAGCGACCACCATTGCTCGGCTGTATTTGCCCACGGTGGCGCAGTCATATCTTCATCTGGCACATAAGCTTTAATAGTATCCTTTTGGTAAATACCCCTGGTAGTTACCGTGCTTCCCATCTCAGTACCTATGATTGGTTGTGTGGGATGATCTTTGTGATAAGGATCAACAAATGCTATGTGATAGTTGAAACCTCTTACCGGAATTACTTCATTCACTCCCCGGAAAACATTGGCCACATTTGCTCCGTATGTGCTTATTCGTGAGGGATCAAGTTCTTCCTGTTTTGCTAACATTGTTTGGGCAATTCTTTTGCCTTTGGTAGTAGTTTGAATATAAAATTCTTCGTTTCCTAATGACCACATAAAAACAGACGGATGTGTGCGGTCGCGAATCATCATCCTTGATAATTGGCTTAGATATTCAGCGCCACTGTTGAGTAATCTTATTTCATCCAATACAAGCATACCAAGGCTGTCACAGGCATCCAGCAGTTCCGGCGTTGGCGGGTTATGTGTGGTTCGGTAAGCATTTGCACCCATTTCTTTTAATAATCCTATCCTGTAATATTGTAAATAATCCGGCAAAGCG
>JBBPZF010000403.1:0-6864 GCA_038199105.1 Chitinophagales bacterium
AATTGTGGTTGCTTCAAAATCTCCACATTTCTTGCGCCTTTATCAAGCACAGATTTTGTTGCTGCATCGAGGTCACCACCAAATTTTGAAAATGCTTCCAACTCGCGGTAGAGCGCCTGGTCAAGCTTTAAAGTACCTGCTACTTTCTTCATTGATTTTATCTGCGCATTACCACCCACGCGGCTTACAGAAATACCCACGTTAATTGCGGGACGAATACCGGCATTGAACAAGTTACCTTCAAGAAATATCTGGCCATCTGTAATGGAAATAACATTAGTAGGAATGTATGCAGAAACGTCACCAGCTTGTGTTTCAATAATAGGTAAAGCCGTTAAAGAACCTCCACCTTTTACAAGATGCTTAATATTGTCAGGCAGATCATTCATCTTTTGAGCGATCTCATCTTTTTGAATAATTTTTGCTGCACGCTCTAACAAACGGCTATGCAGGTAAAACACATCACCAGGATATGCTTCACGTCCCGGAGGCCTTCTGAGTAAAAGCGAAACTTCACGATAAGCAACAGCCTGCTTACTTAAATCATCAAAAACGATCAATGCAGAACGGCCGGTGTCGCGAAAGAATTCACCAATAGCAGCACCCGCAAATGGTGCATAGAATTGCTGTGGCGCAGGATCAGAAGCAGAAGCAGCTACTATGGTTGTATATTCCATAGCTCCATTATCTTCCAGCACTTTCATTACCCCGGCAATCGTAGAAGCCTTTTGCCCGATGGCGACATATATACAGTAAACAGGTTTCCCAGCTTTGTAAAATTCTTTCTGATTAATGATGGTATCAATACAAATAGCACTTTTACCAGTCTGGCGATCGCCAATTACTAATTCGCGTTGGCCGCGGCCAATCGGTATCATTGCATCAATTGCTTTAATTCCTGTTTGCAAAGGCTGCTTCACCGGCTCACGAAAAATTACGCCGGGCGCTTTGCGTTCCAGCGGCATCTCGTAAAGATCACCCGTGATAGGGCCCCGGCCATCTATCGGCTCACCGAGTGTATTTATCACACGCCCTGCCAGGCCATCACCTACTTTTATTGAAGCGATCTTTCCGGTACGCCTTACAGTGCCACCTTCTTTAATGTCGCCACTTTCACCCATAAGTACAACGCCCACGTTATCTTCTTCAAGATTAAGGGCAATAGCTTTTACGCCGTTCTCAAACTCAACGAGTTCACCTGAGCTTACATTTTTCAATCCATATATGCGGGCAATACCATCGCCTATTTGCAATACAGTACCTACTTCTTCAAGGTTGGCTTCCACATTAAAATTGGTAAGCTGTTGGCGAAGAATAGCGGAAATCTCATCGGGTTTTATATCAACCATATTATTTGTTTTTTTCGAGTTGCAAAAGTACGTTTTCAAAGCCTCAAAGCCTCAAAGGCAAAATATCAATATGTATTATCTGTTTATTGAGTGAAAAAAAGCCAGGAAATAAAATATCGAAATCACCTGTAATTTCTTGCTGAAACTACCTTAACTTATGTATGTAATCGTTATTGTCAAATTGTTTTTTTACATCGTTGAGGTCTCTTAAAATACTGGCATCTATCAGTTTTCCATCCATCTCCAGCACGAAGCCGCCAATTATTTTTTCGTCTGTAATGGTTTCCAGCTCTATGTTATTTATAGAAGATGAAGACTCAATCCTTTTGATGAATGAATTTTTTATTTCATCACTTACCGGCAAAGCGGTAGTGAGCTTCACTTTATGTATGCCTTTTATTTTGTTGAATTGCTCAATGAATGATTTAATTATTTCGGGCAGGTTAGACTCCCTATTTTTAGACGCAAGTAATTTTATAAATGTCTGGGTAATTTTTGAAACCTTTTCGTGCGTGATAGCCTGGATAATCTTATACTTTTTGTCTGCCGGTATTATCGGGCTATTAAGCATTACAACAAATTCCCTGCTTTTTTCACAAACGGAATTAAGTAACATAATGTCGTCATGCACAGCATTAAGCTGGTTTAATTCAACAGCCATATCAATAAGACTCTTGGCATACCGGTGGGCTAAACGTGGATTGTTCATAAGGTATAAATTAATTCAGCTCGACGTTTTCCGCCAGTTGTTTAATATATTTTTCCTGTTCTTCTTTGTTACTTAATTCACGGCGAAGAACTTTTTCACTTACCTCTACCACCAACTTACCTACCTGGTTTTTAAGATCTGTAATCGCGGCCATCTTTTGTTGATTGATGGTGCTTTGCGCATCTGCTACAATTTTATTCGTCTCAGCACGGGCCATCTCTTTTGCCTCGTTGATAATATTATCGCGGGTTTCTTTGGCTTCACGCATCATTATTGCTCTTTCTTCGCGGGCCTGCGATAACAGGATTTCATTTTCATTTTTCAGCGCGGCCATCTCTGCCTTCACTCTTTCAGCCGAAGAAATAGAATCAGCAATGTTTTTTTCTCTTTCATATAATGAGCCCAATATCGGTTTCCAGGCATATTTTTTTAGAATAAAAAATACCGCCAAAAAAGCAACGAGTGTCCAGATGATAAGACCGAAGGATGGAGTAAGTAAATCCATATAAAAAGTTTATTAATAAAAATAAGCTGCACCCGCCGCCCTGTGCTTTGTGTGCAGCCTTGTAATTTACACAAACATGGCTAGGATACCGGCGATAACTCCAAACAGCGCAACACCTTCAATAAGTGCCGCTGCAAGAATCATGTTTGACCGGATGTCGTTAACCGCTTCGGGCTGGCGTGCAATTGCTTCAACCGCACCTTTACCAATTTGACCGATACCTATACCGGCGCCTACTGCCGCAAGTCCTGCACCAATAGCTCCACCGGCATTTGCCCATGGTGTTGTACTTAAAATTGTAACTAAGTCCATAATTGTGTTTTATACTTGTTAAAAAAAAACGCTGATTAAATTTGCACGAATACTTATACTATTACGGCATCAACATGGCCGTCTTCATGTATATCATGTGAGCCTTCCATAGCCTGCCCGATAAACACCGCTGTTAAATTCGTAAAAATGAATGCCTGTATAAAGGCAACTAATATTTCGATAAAATAAATAAAAATAGAAAATGCCAAAGATATGGGTGCAAAACCCCAGCCTATTCCCCTGTTCAAAGATCCAAAAATAAAAATCATTGAAATAAGGCATATAATAATGATATGCCCGGCAAGCATGTTTGCAAAAAGCCTGATCATCAATGCCACAGGTTTTGTAAAAATCCCGAGTATCTCAACCAATATTAAAATAGGTTTTACCCCGATAGGCACATCAGGATTTATAATATGCCCCCAATAATGTTTATTGCTACTAAATAAGATTACCACAAATGAAATAAGAGCCAATATCATGGTGAAAGCAATATTGCCTGTAACGTTTGCTGAGCCAGGGATAAGGCCAAAAAATGTATTGATAAGTATGAAGAAAAATGTGGTAAGCAGGTAGGGCATGTATTTCTGGTAGCTTTTACCGAGGTAAGGTTTGGCAACTTGCTCTATAATGAATTCTATCACAATCTCCACAGCATTTTGTGCGCCGGAAGGGGCGCTGGTAACGCCATACCCATTCTTGTATTTTTTTGCTATAGCAAGCATAAGCCATAGAAATAATATAAGGGCAATAAGCATTTGCACCACATTACGGGTAAGTGAAATATCATAAACTGTTACACTCGCTTCTTCCGGAATAATTTTTCCTTCTTCAAGCTTATAGCCATCCTTCGTTTGATTGTGATGGAAAGCCGATGACATGAAAGCCGAAAACCCTTTTTGAGAAGAATACAGGATGACAGGCAATGGAATTATCGCTTCACGCTCTTCGCCATCGCTGCCCTTGTAGGAAAGGAAATGAAATTCGTGTGCATCTTTAACGTGCCCAAAAATAACTTCATTGGCATCAAAGGCATTTGGATCTTTTTCAGTACTTTTTTCGCCATTTTCCTGTGCAAAGCTGTTTGGGGAAATTGACAGCAAAAAAAGGCTGAAAACCGCTACCAATAAAGATTTCATCCATTTTAAATTCATACCTGCCTAAATTTTGCGCAAAGATAAGGGCTTTCATTGAGGATATAAAACCATACGAAAGGAATTTTATTCTTTCTTAGTTCTCGGTTGGCATGATTATTAAAAGATCATTCTAAATTTATTCTTTTTACAGATGGACTAAATTTGCTTATTCTATTTTAAAAAAAACGTGGTACGAAATCATTAAAAGAAATACTTGCTCTTCCATTTATAGGCATTATCAGGTTGTACCAGCTTGTTATTTCGCCATGGCTCGGCCCTTCATGCCGCTATACACCTACCTGTTCTCAATATGGTATTGAAGCTTTTAAGAAATACGGGGCTTTGAAGGGATTGTGGCTAACAGTGAAGCGTGTGGCAAGTTGTAACCCGTGGGGCGGCCATGGCCACGACCCGGTGCCATGAATAAAAAAATCTTATTATAAAAAAAGCTGCAACTTTTAATGCTGCAGCTTCAAAAACTTATTTTGCTATTTTAGGAGAAACTATGCGCCTGCTTTCTCAAAATGCTCGCTTGCTTTTTTCCAGTTCACCACATTCCAAAAAGCTTTGAGATAATCTGCTCTCTTGTTCTGATACTTTAAATAATAAGCATGTTCCCAAACGTCACAACCAAGTACTGGCGTGCATTTGCATTCTGCCACATCCATTAAAGGATTATCCTGGTTAGGTGTGGAACAAATAGCGAGGCTGCCATCTTTAACGCCGAGCCATGCCCAACCGCTGCCAAATCTCGAAGCGCCGGCAGCATTAAACTTTTCTTTCATCTCGTCCAACGAACCGAACTCTTTATCAATCGCATCCGCTAATTTGCCATCGGGCTTGCCGCCACCGTCGGGCGATAATATTTCCCAAAAAAAGCTGTGATTCCAATGGCCGCCGCCATTGTTGCGCACGGCAGGGCTTATAGATCCTGCATTTTTAAGTAATTCTTCTAAAGACTTGTCTTCATTTTCTGTGCCTGCAACTGCTTTATTAAGATTATCCACGTATCCCTGGTGATGCTTATCGTGGTGTATTTGCATTGTTTCTTTATCAATGTTTGGCTCAAGTGCATCGAAGCTGTAGGGAAGAGCCGGTAGTGTAAATGCCATAATATTTATATTTTTTAAAAGTGAACGATATTGTATTGAAACAAATTTACTTAGTATGTTTTGCAAAAAGCGGAAGGGTCTTTAATAATTCCTTTTTGCGAAACTTAATGTGCAATAGTGTCACAAACTTTACGCCATATATGGTTACTTGTCTCTTTAGCAGCATGTGGCTTTTATTTAAAGGTGTTAGAGGTTATCAGTGAGTCAAACATTTGCTTTGATTTTACTCTCCAGTTATTTCTGTTCACTTTGTCTAAATAATCTTCCACGACATCATTATAAATACCAATACCATGTGTTACTATACAGCCAAGATATACTGATTTATATCCAAAATGATTTGCAATGATTTTTTCTATTTTTTGCTGCTTATCCCAATCCACATTCGGCGATGGTTCTATTAAACCTGTTTCAAGCAGTTGTACTTTTCCATTTTTTATATCTCGTTTTGCAGTAAAGTAATTATACTCTTCATTGAGCCCGTAATAATTAATTGCAAGATTTGTTATGTCAGCAAGGGCAAAAAGTAGAAATGCAATCGGTAGCGTTAATAGAATTCTTTGTTTGTACTTTTTTTGTGGAAATAAAAACAAACCAAAAAGAAGCCCCACTATTACAACACATCCAATGATTAATAAAATTCTTACAATACTTACGCCTAACCAGAAGTTATGCCAGTCTTGACCAAATTGAGAAATGTCAAGAATAATAGCTAAAATAAAAAGTATAGCTGCCAAAATTATCAATATAAGTTTTGAACACGATGTCATTTGCAAAGAATAAGAAAAATTTTATAGGTTTTTCTTGAAAGATGCAATCGCAACTCGTTTCCACAAATAGTGGCTAATAGTTTCATTTCCGCTCCTATCTCTTGCTTTTAAAAAAATCTTTTATCAATGATGCGCATTCTTCTGAGTAAATGCCGGAGATGATTTCTGTTTTTGGGTGCAATAAATTTCTATTTTTCTCAGCATCAGTTTTTATAAAAGCAGAAAGCCCGCCATGCTTTGGATCTGCTGCACCATACACGACCCTGGCTATTTTACTCCAATACAAAGCGCCGCAGCACATTGTGCAAGGTTCAATGGTTACAAAAATTGTTGCCTCGGGAAGGTATTTAGAACCCAGATAATTAAATGCGGAAGTAAGTGCAATTATCTCTGCATGGGCTGTTGAATCATTAAGTGTTTCTACCTGGTTGAATCCTCTTGCAATAATTTTATTTTGCATCACTATTACCGCGCCGATCGGAACTTCATCCGCATCAAAAGCTTTTTGGGCTTCTTTGATCGCTTGCTGCATAAAATATTCATCAGTCATGGTTGAGAAAATAATTGATCTGTCGCTTCATTATAAATATTAGAAAGATGCACTTATCTTGGAGAGCAAATGTAACAGTTATGGCCGGCTTAAATATTTCACTCAACAGCATGCGTGACTTTTACAATTCAGGCGACACGATATCTTATAAATTTAGAAAAAAGCAATTAAATGCTTTTGAGCAGGCGATAAAAAAATATGATGACGAAATAAATGCAGCGCTGTATGCTGACCTTAAAAAAAGCAAGAAGAAACATGGGCAACGGAAACAGGCCTGCTGATGGCAGAAATAAGAAATGCTAATAAAAATTTACACAAATGGATGAAGCCGGAAAAGGTTTCAACAGGGCGGGTCACTTTTCCCTCTTCAGCAAAAATTTATCGTGATCCGCTGGGTGTTGTTTTGATAATTGCCCCGTGG
>JBBPZF010000404.1:0-10162 GCA_038199105.1 Chitinophagales bacterium
AAGATGCATTCCAATTTGTGTTGGGTTTTTCTTTTTCGCTGATTCCGTAAGCGAGAATGAGCTGGTGATTTTCCTTAAAAAAATAAAAAACAGGAAAGATTCCATTGATTACTTTTTGATCTTTGCCAAGAAAAGCAATCCATGCTATTCTAGCAACTCTCCCTCTTCCAAAACCAGCTTTTAGTTTTAATCCAGAGTGGAAAGCAGGATAATGACTTGTGGCAAGATTATCAGTTTCGGCTTGAGCAAAGAAAGCTGGAAGAATTGCTTTAATATCTTCTTTCATTGAATAATTTAAATCAGTAATGTTAGTTTTTTGAGCAGTAGCTTTAAACTATTTCACAATGTAAGAAATTCTTCATCTTCCTGTTCATAACAAATAAATCCGCATTCTTTGTTCAAACATTTTTCAATAAGTGCTTTCAAATTGGTATGATAGAAGTTTGCTATTTCTTCACATCGTGCACCACAATAAGGGCAAGTAAAGGGTTGGTCGTTCATTAAGAAAATTGGTAAGGAATTAAACATAAAACAAGTTAATTGTAATTGTTTTAAAAATCGGTAGCTCTTAAGACACTTCTACATCACTAACAATGTTGCCGTTTATTTTATTCAGCCACCATTCGGTTCTTGTTTTTGGTACAACGTAATATTTACAACCTTCATGCCCATGCCAAAAACAGCCATGTACAAATATTACTGTTTTGTATTTTGGTAATACAATATCAGGTTTGCCGGGAGGCTTTATCGTGGAGCTTGTAGCGAAAACCGTTGGCATGTAAAAAACGACGCACCAGCATTTCTGGCTTTGTGTTCTTGCCTTTAATAGCAGCCATGTTTTTACTGCGTATTTCTTTGGAGTGCACATCTGCCATAGTGCAAAATTCTTACTTTCATAGTAAATCCTTTTTAAGTTTATTTAAATTATTCTACTTTTAAAATTCAGGCATGTTTTTTTCGTTTATTGTTTTAACCAATGAAACTAAAAAGATCCTACACAGAAAATAAATTATATGACGGCAATAATCAACAGTAGATCCGCTACTAATAAAATAAAATCCTTAAGAAGGAAAAAACTGGCCCAAGGCATACCATTTATGATAAACTCAGAAGAATTACCCTCTTACCAATGTTATTTAGAATACCCTGACGGTTCAATTAAAATAGTGGAAGCCAATTCACAGGAAACCGACTTTAAAATTATAAAAGAACTTGACTTTCTTAATGCGGAAGTTCTTCGGAGAAATTTGAAATTAATATAAATTGATAACGGTATTATTTATAATAACTGGTTCTAATGGCGCCGGAAAATCCACTGTTGGTGCAACTTATTTACCGGAAAAAATACAAAAAAAATATCAGGTTTTCGATGGAGATAAATTAGCATTTTTATTGTACAATTAATAACCTGCAATTATGGATGCCCGGGTTTAATAATTAATCATGCGTAATTAATAATAACTTTACGGTAGTAAAATAAATGTCATGAAGGAAATAGCTTTAATGAAAAAACAAGCAAAAAAGTATTTAGATACTGCAGATGAAAAAGTAGTAAAAATGGTGTATGCCATGTTGGAAGTGGATGCTCAAAAAGATTGGTGGGATGATGTAAGTGACGAAGCAAAGGCCTCAATAGAAAGAGGTTTAAAAGATGCGGAAGCAGGCAGGGTTACATCACATAAAGAAGTTATGAAAAAATATAAGAAATGGCTATCGTGATTAAATGGACAAATGAAGCTAAACAAACCTTTGACAAAAATATCAGTTACCTGACGGAGGAATGGACAGAAAGAGAAATTAAGAATTTTGTAAAACAAACAAATAATATAATATCAAGGATAGCTGCCCATCCTGAAATGTATCCTGCGTCACGAAAAAATTCTAAAGTAAGGAAAGCAGCGATTAATAAATACATCATCTTATATTACCGTTATTACTCCATAAAGAAGGATATAATCTTATTAACCTTCTGGCACAATAAACAAGATCCAAAGAAATTAAACTATTAATTTATTCCTTACACCATTTGCAATGTTTCCGTTTATTTTATTTAGCCACCATTCAGTTCTTGTTTTTGGAACAACATAATATTTACCCCCTTCATGTCCATGCCAGAAACAACCGTGTACAAATATTACAGTTTTGTATTTTGGTAGTACAATGTCAGGTTTGCCGGGGAGGCTTTTATCGTGGAGCTTATAGCGAAATCCATTGGTATGTAAAAAACGGCGCACCAACATTTGGGGCTTTGTATCCTTGCCTTTAATGCGGCTCATGTTATAGCTTCGGGTTTCTTCGGTGTGCACATCTGCCATGGTTCAAAGTTAGAGAAGAAAAAAAATTTACACTTACTTTATAACATGCATACACTGCAGGATATATTACAAACACTTCGGCAACATCAACCGGAACTGCGGCGAAAATATCCCGTTGCAAGGTTGGGTGTGTTTGGATCTTATGCCCGTGGAGAGGCTAATGAAAACAGCGATATAGACATTGCGGTAGAAATTACCGGCCCGATGGGGTTAAGTTTCGTTGCTATGGCTTAAGAAATTGAAGGGCTTCTCGGTATCATGACTGACGTAGTGCCAAGCCGTTCTATAAAACCCGAATTCCTGCCCTTTGTACAAAAAGATATTGTGTATGTCTGAAAGAAAACCCTCTGCTATTGTGGGTGACATATTAAAATGTATTGATCATATTCATTCATATACAGCAAATCTTAATTTCACAGAGTTTTCGGGCAACTTCATGGTAACGGAAGCATGCCTTTACAATATTCAAATAATTGGTGAAGCAGTTTCAAAGCTTCCTGATGATGTTAAGGAAGCAGAAAAACAAATTCCCTGGCAATTAATCAAGGGAATGAGAACCGGCTAATACATGAATATTTTGGTACGGATAATACAGAGTGAAAACTTCACTATGGCGATGCAATTCAATACTCGTTAATAAGAGATTCGGCAGGGATTTTTAAATTTTTATTGAGCGCTCTTATCATATTGAGCGATAGTTTTCTTTTGCCACTTAGTATCTCAGATTTGCGGTTGCGGCCACCCAGTAATTTGGTTAATTCCTTCTCATCAATATCTCCTTGTTCTATCCTAAACTTTATGGCTTCAATAGGATGTGGCGGCGGCACAGGATAGTGCTTGTTTTCATACGCTTCTATCAAAACAGAAAGTATTTCAAGCTCGTCAGAAAGCTTACTATTTTCTTTAAGATCTTTTTGCATTAATTCATAAGCCCGCTCCAGTGCCGCTTTATAATCTCTTTTTGTTTTAATTGGCTTTAACATATCTTATGGTTTTAGCATCAATACTGTCATATTCTTTATGGGTTCCTATCCATACAATGAAAATAATTTGTAAACGGTATTCAATATCAACGATCAGCCTGTATTTATTTACCGATCTGGTCTTTTAATTCATTGTGATTCTTCCAGGCAGCTTTATTGGCGTTTTGGTACCATATAAGCAACGACTGTTCTGCTTCAATTTTCTTATTGGCGTAAAGTTTTAGAGTTTTACCGCAATTATCCGCATGGTTAAATGCAAATGTACATAAGATGCTCCCAATTTGGGAGCAAGGGAGAAAAAATTTTTAAAAGAAAATTAGGGCGCTTTGAAATTTAACGGCCTAAAATCCCTACTCCATAAATTAATAATCTTCCAACCTTTTTTCTTTAAAGCTTTAGTTGCTTTTTTATCATTGGCGATGTTGCCATTTATTTTATTCAGCCACCATTCGATTCTTGTTTTTGGAACCACGTAATATTTGCAACCTTCATGCCCATGCCAAAACATCCATGTACAAACATCACTGTTTTGTATTTTGGTAAAACCCCGTCTGACCGTCGGGATCAGGTTTTCCAGGGAGGCTTTTATCGTGAAGTTTGTAGCGAAATCCATTGGCGTGTTTTACCAATGGAGTTCCTAAAATATGTAAAGCTATTTGCTTCGTGTTTTTTATCAGGCAGGCTAACTTCCTTTAATAAAGCCTTTGCTTCATTAGCTTTTTTTACAAAAAAAGGATGTTTCTCATAGTTGCCAACTTTACTGTCAACTTCTGCAAAAGTTCTTTTTTTCTTTGAGAAGATAGATCGTTAGCTTCAGTTAGTTGATAGGGGCTTAACAAATTTGTATTTGTTTTTTAAGTCAGTTTGCCACCTTTTTGCAAATGTTGCTCAATAGCTTTTTTGTCATCAAGCATCTTTTTGAATATAGTGCCTCCTTTTGAGTGAAATACTTTTTTTATGGTTTGTCTTTTTTCCAATAGTAAACAAATTTACAAACTTGACAGGGACTTCCTGAAAAGTGCTTGATGTAATTTATAAATCCTCAAAGGTTCCAGATTACAATTCCATAACCTGGTATGCAAAACCGTAGCCACGGTCTATGTGGGGAAATCACTGGTAATGTATGTGCACGATCCATCTTTGCTGATGGTGATCGCGGCGGGCCGCTCCGTACACCTTTGATAAAAATATAAGTTATCTACTTGAGGAATGGAAGGAAAGAGAAATAAAAAATTTTATAAACCGAACAACTTATATAGTCGCAAGGATAGCTGTAAATCCTGAAAATGTATTCTGCATCACCGAAAAGTCGCAAAATACGAAAGGCGGCTGTTAACAAACACATCACTCTATACTACCGGTATTTCCCGACAAAGAAGGAAATAATTTTGTTGACCTTCTGGCATAATAAACAAGATCCAAAGAAATTAAAATATTAATGTTGCCGTTTATTTTATTCAGCCACCATTCGGTTCTTGTTTTTGGAACCACATAATATTTGCAACCTTCGTGCCCGTGCCAGAAACAACCATGCACAAATATTACCGTTTTGTATTTTGGTGTTACAATATCAGGCTTGCCGGGGAGGCTTTTATCGTGGAGCTTATAGCGAAATCCATTGGCATGTAAAAAACGACGCACCGATATTACAGCGTTTGATCTGAAATCATTTTCAAAAAGACATATTTGTTCTTATTCATCTTTTCGGCTTTGCGTGGAAGTATTTGTTTCTTCCAACTGCTTCAGCACTTCATCCATTTTTAAATGCAACCGCATCACTTCTGCCTGCGCTTTTAGGTTTACCTGGTATTCTATTTCGGCCTGTACCCTGTCCTGCTCTGCAATGCCCCGCTGGCTGGTAAGTACCAGGATGGTAAATAAAAATGAACTAAGCGTGAGTATAAATCCCAGAATAAAAAAGGTAGGCGGATTATCGGTAAAGTTTACACCATTCCTGTGGGAGCGGTCGTAGTACCATGTATGGAAACCGATCCAGCTGGCGAGGAAAATAAACGCGTACAAAAGAAAACGGCTGCTTGATACAAACCTTGCAGCTTTGTCAACCAACCTGCGGAAAGAAGCGGGCTGATCATGTGGGATGTAAGTACCGGTAATATGCTCCCGCATATTGGTAGTGGAGGTGCGCAGCCTGTCTACAATTATCGCGAGTAAGGTGCGGGAAAACTGCGGATGATTGTCGAGGTAATTATAAAAAGTAGCCCGGTTGATGGTAAGCAAGGTTGTATCTTTTATAGCACGAACCGTAGCGGTATGTGGTCCGCCATCGAGCAATGATAATTCCCCAAAAAAAGTTCCTTCCCCCTGCTCACCCAGCGTCGTTTCTTTACCATCAGTATTGGCATAGCTGATGCGTATTGCTCCTCTTTCAATCACGTAAAATTTGTCGCCGGGTTCATCCATCCATAATATAACTGTATTAGCCTCGTATTTTTCTGTTCGTAGGCGCTTTAGCAGATCGTTCAATTCTTCCGGATTGAGTGTTGCAAAGAGGGGAATTTCCCTTAGCTTTTCCGGCGTCATAAGTTCTGTTTAAAGGATGTAGATCTTAGTGGAATGAGTAATTAATAAAGGTAAGGTATCCATTGAAGCAATGGAATAATTAACGGCCTTTTAGCTTAACAGATGCAGTGAAAAAATTGCACGGTTTCTGGGGATTACAACGGCGTTCTAATTCAATATCATTAATAAGAGATTCGGCAGGGATTTTAATTTTTTATTGAGCGCTCTTATCATATTGAGCGATAATTTTCTTTTGCCACTTAATATCCCAGATTTACGAATGCGCCCTCCCAATAATTTGGTTAATTCTTTTTCATCAATATCTCCTTGTTCTATCCGAAACTTAATGGCTTCAATAGGATGTGGGCGGCGGTACAGGATAGTGTTTGTTTTCATACACGAGTTTGAAATACTTCTGTTTTTACAAATTATTTTCATGAGCAGTCTTTGCTTGACGTAAAGTTTTAGGGTTTTTCCAGAACCTACTATCGTATGTGTACGATCATTTCAGTAAATTCAGTAACTATATAATTGAGCGATAACGCTCTTGTGCGCGGGGTATAGGCGGTATATCTTTGTACCAGAAGTTGATTGATGTTCAAGAGACGTTAATCAAAAAATCCAAATCCTTAGAAAAGTACCACTATCCAATTATCCAATAGAAAAATTATTATAATCTGATATCAGTCAACTTCTTGCTTTTTTATCCGATACCTTCGATTACCGATAACCAAAGAAACATCCAATACATATCCAATTATCCGGTGCAAAATTAACCCCTGGAATTATTTAAATTATTAACCCCACATTAATGTGGGGTTTTTTGTGCGGGTAAGCCTCCATTACAAAATGCTTATGTATGGACTATCCGCTTTACTGATGCTAACAATAGGCAACAACTTTTGAAAGGAGTTGTAAACCTGGTAAGATAATAAAGCTTCATATAACGCTGTCAATACTCATTTGCGGCTGGTAACCTGCACTGAAAGTGTTTACAACAGACCTTGGTGTAAGCACGCTTACGGTTTCATCTTTTGGCAGAGGCAGCATTGTATCATATCCGGCGGGTGTCCAGCGATAAAGGTATTGGCTGGCTACCAGGTAGGGTTGGCTGTTCATAAAAATAAATGTGCCGCCGGGAAGGTTATCTATGTTATCAAGCCAGGTTACTTTATTGCCCCGGCCATTAATCCGTTCATTATGCATGATCCCGTCAATCTGCTTTATGGAGGTGCCTTCTTTAAAATCATATTCCGGGTTGCCTTTCAGCCAATACATTTTAAAACGATAGTGATCCTGCCGGCGACATTCACAGCAAGGGCGATGGCCGGCGGCAAAAGCGGTGGCTTCATCTAAAAAAAACAGCTCGGTGTATAAGCCGGGCGACATTACCTTTCTATGTCTTTCTTTAAAATGCAACACTCAGGTGAGCCATGCCTTTAGTTTAAAGGGCCGCAGTATTTGAGTAGTGTTGTCGTGCAACTGGCCGCGGTTGCCCATCCATATACCACGTGCCTTGGTGTTGATGATATTGCCCAAAGGGTCCACACGGTTTTGCATCGTTTGTTTTATGAAAGTTATGTATACAAATTTATTTTTCTTTTTACTGGGAGGCAAAGAAATCCATAGAGCAGCCAAAAGCTGAAGTGTACTAAGCTTACGCTGAAAAAATATTCCTGTGATTTAATTTTACTTCATTGATGAAAAGGGAAACTAATTACATTAGTTTTTAGTATCATTATAGGTGTAACCTGGAAAAAAAATAGATCCCGGTAAACAACACGCTCTCACCTCAGCGCCACTAACGATATTCATCAGCAGACAAAAAATTTGCACACCGGCATTTGTTATTATTTTCGGAAACGTTATTTATATTTTTATTATCAAATTTCACCTTAGATTTATTTAATAATTATCACAGGTGACGATACAAAAGAGCCACAGATTTGCCAGATTTCTATTTTTCATAATTGCGTTGCAGGTATTAAACATGAGCATTGACGTGCCCGCAACTCAAATCAATAACATTGCCTCGCCCGGCGATTTTAATTATGTGGATTCGTATGTTGAATTTGTTGCGGAGGTGGTAATGCAAATTGAAAACGCTATCCCTGAGCAAAAGCACCGGCAACACAAGGAACTGCAAATGCACAAGCAGATGCAGGTAATATGCCAACAGGTAGGAATGCCCATGCAGGCGGTTTTTCAAATAACCCGGGCTGCAAAAGGTTATCCCGCCTATTTAAATAATTATCATTATCAACTTACCAGGGATATCAGTCATCCCCCTTCTTTCTTTAGCTGATTAACTACCTTTTTTCTAACCGGCTTGGTTATTTGAACCATGTCCGTTTGTACATACTCTTATATATTTACCAATAAAAAAAATAAAATGAAAAAAATAATAATAGCAGTAACAATGTTTTTTGCCTGCTTATCTTTTGCAAATGCCCAGCAGGCTCCTGCTAAAACCACTGCAAAGAAGCAAACGAAAATGACGACTACCGTAAAGAGTACCGATAAAAAAACTGTTCCCGTAACTTCGGCTACAACTAAACAGGAAAAAGTGGTAAAGACAAATACCACGGGGTTAAAAAAAGATGGCACACCTGATATGCGGATGAAGCAAAATAAGGTAACTACCAAAACTACTACCGTTGCTGGTCCCACTAAAAAGGATGGCACTGCCGATATGCGCTATAAGGCAAATAAAAAGAAATAAGTTTACATTGCAATTTGTGAAACACCCCTGAAAATGGGGTGTTTTTTGTTTATTAGAGTTCAAGAAAAAATGGAGAGAAAGACTAGTTCTTCTAATCTTAGAATTAAGCAGCCGAAATAAATCAGGGTTACTAATCTTAGATTTTTCTTAACGTGCGCAGGCATTCCAATTGACCCTACAATAGCCTTGTGAAAATCGTTAACTTATTATTATATTTCATGTCAGTTTTTACTATTTATGCCGGTACTTCAGCTATACCACAGCCTGGTGCTGCTGATACTCTTTTGAATGTGGCTTATGGCGATAATGCTGCACAACGTATGGATATTTATCTTCCTGCCAGTCGTTCAGCAGATAAAACAAAATCGCTTATCCTTATTCACGGAGGTGGTTGGACCGACGGAAGCCGCCACAGCCTTGGCTCTTACATAGATAGTTTTAAAAATCGTATTCCCGGCTATGCAATTTTTAATCTTGACTACCGGCTGATTAAAGGCAGCACAGGTTTTTCTGCGCAGGAAAGTGATATCAAAACAGCCATTGACTTTATAACCACACACGCTGATAAGTATGAGATAAATTCCGGCAAATTGGTTTTGTTAGGCGTATCAGCAGGAGGACATCTTGCTTTATTACAAGCCTATAAAAATCCTTCGCCCAAAATTGCGGCGGTAATAGATTTCTTTGGCCCCACAGATCTTACGACGATGTATAATAAACCATGGAACCCTCTTATTCCGCACCTGTTGGAAACGCTTGTTGGTGGCTCGCCTCAGAGCAATGCGGCAGGCTATAGCAATATAAGCCCCGTAAGTTTTATAAACGCTGCCACACCTCCGACCTTAATTTTTCACGGAAAGCAGGATTATATAGTAAACATTTCGCAGTCACAACTACTGCATCAAAAGCTTGAGCAGGCTGGTGTACTGAGTAGGCTTATTGAGTACAACGCAGGCCATGGATGGTATGGCAATACACTGAGTGATTCTTTTGATAAGATAGAAGTTTTTCTAAAGGAAAATTTATTGTGAGCGCAGTAATAACCGTCATATCCGGGAAACTCTTTCAGCTTTTTCATGAAATATCTCTCCCATGTTTCGACATAGAAAGGCCTGAATGATGCAATATATGCGCTACTTTTTTTGTAGCATAACTTCCATAAAGAGGATTATCGAGGTGAAAAGCTAATCGTTTTATCGTGGCGTGTATATACTTATTCACCGCAGTTGTTGCAATACCTGCCTTCAAATATATGCCCGCAATTGTTGCAGGCTATGGATCTGCCGCCGGATACATTTATAAGTTATAAGCTAAGAGAATTTGTAAATAAACATCTTACGCGATTAAAAATAAAGTCTTTAAAAAATATTTCCATCAACTCTCTGTATGATTAGTTCTTTCATGATGCTGCATAGTTTCATAACTTCAAATCCCATTTCAAAATATATTCATGAAAAAAATTTTATCTCTTTCTGCCTGTTTTATATTTGTTATACAGCTCTCTGCGCAAACAAAACCCGGGCAGAAAAAGGCTACACAACCGTTGCTTACTGTTTCTTCACCTGAAGTAGTTGACTCCGCATATAGAAATTTAAAGTGGCGCAACATCGGGCCATTTCGCG
>JBBPZF010000405.1:0-5947 GCA_038199105.1 Chitinophagales bacterium
CTCAATATAGTTGCCTGATGAACGAGGATGGCGGTATAGTAGATGACTTAATTGTATACTGTATTAAGGAAAACGAAACTTATATGTTGGTGGTAAATGCTTCCAATATCGAAAAAGACTGGAATTGGATTGAAAAGCATGATGACAAAGATGTAGAAATGCATAACATTTCGGAAAAGACATGCCTCCTTGCCATTCAAGGCCCAAACGCGACTAAAATATTGCAACCGCTCACCAGTATTGACATTATGAATCTGAAATATTACACGTTTGTAAAAGGAACTTTTGCAGGCGTTGATAATGTATTAATCAGTGCTACAGGCTACACAGGTTCGGGAGGTGTCGAGATATACTTTGAAGATAAAGATGCTGCTGCGGATATTATCTGGAATAAAATTTTTGAAGAAGGAAAGGATAAAGGCTTAAAGCCAATTGGGCTTGCAGCCCGGGATACTTTGCGTCTGGAAATGGGCTATTGCCTTTATGGAAATGATATTGACGATAAAATATCTCCACTTGAAGCCGGCCTGGGATGGATTGTAAAATTTTCAAAAGACTTTCTTTCGAAGGAAATTCTTGAAAGGCAAAAAGCCGAAGGCGTTTCCAATAAACTAGTAGGTTTGGAGATGTTGGAAAGGGGTATTCCACGACACGACTATGAAATAAAAAATGCAGAAGAGCAAACCATAGGGAAAGTAACCAGCGGCACACAGTCCCCTTCATTGAATAAGGCAATTGCCATGGGATATGTGGATACTGCTTTTTCCAAAATTGACACGGAGGTTTATATAAAAGTAAGAGACCGATTATTGAGCGCAAGGATAGTTAAAATGCCTTTTGAGTAAAGCCGGAAAACTGGCCTTAAAGAACTGACGAATGCAACAAAAAAACAGCAAGCCCACTATAACAGCTTCCCTATCTCCCTCACTGTTGAATTTATATGATGTAAGCAGCAGTATCGTAGTTATTATCGATGTGTTGCGGGCAACTTCTACCATTGCTGCGGCATTGTACAACGGAGCCAAAAGCATAATTCCTGTAGATAGTGTTGCAGATTGTATAAAGCTTGGGAAACAAATGGATGTGATTACCGCCGGAGAAAGAGATGGCCAAATTGCTGAAGGATTAAAGTATGGCAATACTCCTTTACAATACACACCTGAGTTTATCAAGGGCAAAACTTTGGTATTGACTACGACCAACGGCACCAAATTGCTACACATGGCACTAACGGAAGGTGCGAAAGGCATTATCACAGGGTCGTTCTGTAATATTTCAGCAGTATGTAATTATTTAATAAGTGAGAAGAAAAATGTGATACTCGCTTGTGCAGGCTGGAAAGATCGCCTGAACATAGAAGATACACTATTTGCCGGTGCAGTTGTAAACCGAGTGAAAGAACATTTTTACCAAAATTGCGATGCCTGCCAAATTTCGGAATCTTTATACCTGCTTGCAAAGGACGACCTGTTCAATTTCATGAAGCAAAAGGATGCCAGCCACTATCATCGCCTCATGGGTTTTAGCCTTGAAGACGATATAAGGTATTGCCTTACTGAAGACAATGCAAACATTTTGTGCCTGTATGAGGGAGGCCGTCTGGTGGCAGACATTAAATAATTCTTAATTGCATAAAAGCGGAATCATTAGTACGCCCTCTCTTAAATTTTCTTTATTTTTACAAATTGCCCTTTTTTCAACAGTGCACCGGAAAATGACTCCTGTTGCTATAATAGAAAACTGAAAACTCTTTGGCTTTACCACATCTTATCAAATACATTTACAATACCGGGACGGAAGAAGTTATCCGTAGAGGAAAAAAAATACATTCTTTCGGATATGTAGAACTCCTGGAGCATGACGATCTTTTGCCTGCTGTAAATTTTCGGGTAAAAGATGATAGCTATTCCACTTATTATAAAGTAAATGTGCAAAAATATGGTGATCCGAAAACACTTTTAATTCACTGCTCGTGCCCTTACAATTTGGGAGATATATGCCGACATGAAGCGGGCGCCCTTTTCCAGCTACAGGATCTTATAGATAAAAATTTACTCAAGGCCGACCAGGCTGCTTCATACCGGCAACAGCACACCGTGGTAAAAATGAGGTCTATTGATCTGAAGACAATCAGGATGCTTGCGGGGCAGGAAAACTTTGAAGAAGCCGAAGAGATAACCAGGGTAAACAAGGCTTCCATTTTTCTCGCGGCTAATGAAAAAGTAGAAGCTGTGCTGGAAATTGATAAAAAGAAATATCCCCTCATTATACAAAAAAACGAAGAAAGGAATTTTGACACATCATGTGTTTGTGATGAAACAGAACACACAATTTGTAAACATAAAGCATCTCTATTTCTGCAATTGTTGCAGGCTTATGGTCCTAATTATTTTGATACAATACGGAATTGGGATAAAGAAAAAAATAAGCTGCTCGAAGGGTATGGATACAGCCTCCATGAAGATCTGAAAGGGAAATTTGAGTTTATTTATAAAGAAGGAAAGCCTTATCTCAAAGTGCTTGACTTATCTATAAAAAGAGTGGCGCCGTCTTTAAATTCCAGGCCATTGCCCATGGAAACGGAAACTGCGGAGATTGATACAGCCGTTGCCTTTAAACAGAAACACATTGCCATCGTATTTAACGCCAATGAAAAATCCTACCCGTTTTTTTCAATTGATGTAGTGCAGGGTGATTATGAAGAAGAAAAAGACAAGTTCGTTGGAAGGGTGGAGAAACTGGATCTCAGCAAATTCATAAATATTGATTTATTTTCCGAAGAGGATAAATATATTTTACAGCAGGCCCGGAAGGCGCAGCAGGTAGAGGTAAATAAATACTTAAACCGGAACTCTCCTTTCAGTGGCTTTTGGGAAAATATTATACACAGTGAAAATGAAGAATTGCCTGAGGAAACAAAGATGTTGATTTCGGAATTTCTTCATCCCAAACTCAAAAAGATATTTGCTTCCGGGGAAACGAACAGGTATTTATACCTGCCGATTGGAAAAAAATTTACTACCGAAAACCTGGAGCCGGTTTTTATAGCGCAGGAAAAGCCAACAATTCATTTTAAAGTTTCTCAACAGCAGGACAATTACAAATTGGAATGTTTTGTATCTATTGGCAATGAAGTATTAAAGGCATCAGATAACAGGTGGGGAAGTTCCGTTATGTTTTTTCATGATGCAGAGTTTTCTCTTTGGAACTCACCCGATGACGGCCTCGTTGTAGAGAAATTTAGAAACTCTTTACTTATAGGTGCTGCGGAATGGGCGTCTTTTTTGAAAGATATTATAATGCCACTAACCGCCAGTTACGAAGTATCATTTGAAAAAAACCTGGTACGTGAAGTAAAAGAAGGCAACCCTGATATTTCGGTAATGCTGATGGAGAAAGGCGATTATCTAATGTTTCAGCCTGCTTTTAGTTATAAAAATTTCGCCGTGAAACCGGGCTCTAAAGAAACAATTATTGTTCCTGATGGAGATAAGGTTTTAATGGTTAACCGCAATAAGGCGGCGGAAGAACAATTTATAAATAAACTTTCCAGCCTTCACTCGCAGTTCATGTCCCATGAGCCGGGTAGCCTTATTTTAAAAGGTGCTGATGTTTTAAAAAATAATTGGTTTTTCCTCTTTATAGACGCAATGAAGGAAATGAAAATTCCTGTGCATGGCTTCGAAGCTTTGAAGAATTTTCGTTTTAATACTTCAAAGCCCGCCACTAAAATACACCTAAGCAGCGGGCTAGATTGGTTTGATGCCAAAGTAGAACTTTCTTTCGGTGAACAAAGAATTGGTATTTCGGAAATAAAAAAAGCGCTTGCTAATAAACAATCTTTTGTTCAGCTTAATGATGGTTCTTTGGGAATTCTGCCAGACGAATGGATAAGTAAATATGGCCTGCTTTTTAAAGTGGGTGACGGCAGAGAGAATAAACTACGCCTGTCCAGGTATCATCTTAGCGTGATTGATGATCTGTATGAGAAAAGGGATGAAGAAGAATTATCCTTTCAACTGGATGAAAAATACGAGCGCCTCCGCAACTACAAAAGCATCCCTGTGGTAGATATACCTGGTGAACTTGAAAACAGGTTGCGTCCATACCAGGAATCTGGCTATCATTGGCTAAATTATTTAAACGATGTAGGCTGGGGAGGCATTCTGGCGGATGACATGGGTTTGGGTAAAACGGTGCAGGCATTAAGCATGCTTAGCCATTATGCAGAAAAAGAAGGGTCTTTAAAAGCATTAGTTGTTTGCCCGACTACCCTTATTTATAACTGGGAAAATGAAATCAGGAAGTTCACACCGTCGCTTACCTGGCAAATACACCATGGCAGCATGCGCACGAGAGATCCGAAAGATTTTGAAAAAAGCAACATCATCATTACAACCTATGGCACCTTAAGAAGTGACATACAATTGATGATGAACTTTTTATTTGACTATGTAGTGCTCGATGAATCGCAGGCTATAAAAAATCCTGCATCAAAAGTGACAAAGGCCGCCTGCCTGCTTACCGCCAAAAACAGGCTTTGCATGAGCGGTACACCTTTGCAAAACAATACTTTTGATATATATGCACAAATGAATTTTTTAAACCCCGGCTTGTTGGGAACTGTCGAATTTTTCAGAAATGAATTCTCAACCCCAATAGATAAATTAGGAGAGCAGGAACAAAAAGATCATTTAAGAAAGCTTCTGTATCCCTTTATACTCAGAAGAACAAAAGAACAAGTTGCCAAAGATCTTCCGGATAAAACTGAAACCATACTTTTTTGTGAAATGGAGGATGAGCAAAGAGAGATATACGAAGTGTTCCGCAATTCATATCGTGATAAAATTATGGGCGCAATTGAAGGGCAGGGAATCAACAGGTCGCAACTCACCATTTTGCAGGGCCTTATGAAACTCAGGCAAATCTGTGACAGCCCTTTTATTCTAAACGAAGAAGAAAAATATCCTAATCATTCAATAAAGCTGGATGAACTTACCCGCGAAATAACAGAGAATATCGGCGAACATAAGGCGCTTATTTTTTCACAATTCCTCGGTATGCTTTCTTTGATAAAAGAAAAGCTGGTGGAAAATAATATTCAATTTGAATATTTTGATGGAAGCACTCCGCCCCACGAAAGAGAAAGGGCTATACAAAATTTTCAAAATAATGATGACTGCAGGGTTTTCCTGATATCACTAAAAGCTGGAGGAGTCGGCCTTAATTTAACTGCCGCAGACTATGTATATATAGTAGATCCGTGGTGGAACCCCGCAGTAGAGCAACAGGCTATTGACCGTACGCACCGTATCGGGCAAACGAAGAACATTTTTGCTTACAGAATGATATGCAAGGATACCATCGAAGATAAAATTTTGCAACTCCAGGACCGGAAACGCATTCTTGCCAAAGAACTAATTGCTGACGACCAAACTTTTGTAAAGAGTCTCAGCAAAGAAGATGTGGAATACCTCTTTAGCTAATTTTCTAAGAGGTAATAAAATCTTTCAATCGTTGAAAATCCTTTTTATCACCAGATTCAAATAATGCAATAAAGCTTTTTGAAAAGCTGTTGAGAAAATTGGAAAAGATTGTTTTTTTTGGGTAAACTTGATTTCTCATAAACTTGGTTTTATTGAGGAAATAAAGAAAAAAATTTTTTCGCAGTCTTGCAAGAGCACAATCACGCTTTTGTGCCTTGGTAAATTCCACATGCATTAAAATTTGTTACCACATCGTTTGATCACGGCGATGCCTGACCTTGCATTTAGTATAATATTTTACATTATAATATCCAGGATTTTGAGTAAGTTTTGAAAGTAAATTCTTTACAAAACTGCTGACAGCACTGCGGGAAATGTTGTGTTTACTGATCGTCATAAAAGCGTATTGAAAATTTATAACGTAGAGCGATTACAAATTATTGTAATCTTTAAGTAAGGCA
>JBBPZF010000406.1:0-4152 GCA_038199105.1 Chitinophagales bacterium
GAAGTAAAAGCCGGTTTGAACATCCTGCTTACAGAGTGTCAGAATTTATATACAAGGGATTCTATGTTACCGGCTGGTGACCTGAGAGATGTAAAGGATAGCAGCAAAAGAGCGCAGATAATAGTAGTTACCAAATGCAAATCGCATTTGAGTGAAGAAGAGAAAGGACAGATCATTGCTGAGTTAAATCCTTTGCCGCAACAAAAAGTTTATTTTACCAAAATTGAATACAATAGTCCCTATCACCTCTTTACAAAAGAAATAAAATTTCTGGAGCCGGAATCAACGATCTTACTCGTGTGCGGCATCGCCAATCCAAAACCTTTACAGGAAATTTTAACGACTTACTCGGCTTCTTACGAAATGCTTTTTTTTAAAGACCATCACATCTTTACCGTTGATGATCTCAATGAAATAAAAAAGCAATTTGAAAATATTGCTGTGCAAAATAAAATTATTCTAACCACGGAAAAAGATGGTGTGCGATTAGCTAAGTATGAAAGTGAATTGAAACATTTACCTATTTATATTTTCCCTATGCGCCACAAATTTCTATTTGGCGAAGAAGCTGAATTTGAGCAAAGTGTAATTTCCTTCGTAGAATCCTTTGCGGACGCTACTTTGACGCCGAGGTCAGAGTAATTATTTTCCCTTATAATGTATTGTGTTCTTTTACACAGCTTATGTCTCTTTTGAATTACTAATCATTCAACCCCTTTCGATCAAATATTTGTGGCATACATTTTTCGATCCTCGACTCACGGGTTTTTGATTGTTTGGGAGCAGAAAAATAAAGAAGGTATCCTCTTTGCCGTCCGGGCGTCAAGGCTTTAAAAGCAGTTTTAAGGGCGGGATTTTTATCTAACTTGTTTTGAAACTCTTCAGGAGTGTTGAATTCTTTTGTCTTTTTTAGATTCACTTTCAGACCGGCTTTTTCCACTTCAATGGCTTCATAGATATAGGCTTTGATGATGGCTGCCATTTTCACTATTTCCTTAACATCGGCAAACCTGATCTGCCGTGCGGCTTGCACGTTCTCCGTCTGCTGAATAAGAATGCCACTGGTATCTTTTAACAAGGCACCCTTGAAAAACAACAATGCACAGTACTCTTTAAATGTATGTATCAAAACGATATTACTTTCCTCGAACGTGTAGCAAGGAACGCCCCACTTCAATTCTTCGGCAAGTGCGCACTCAAGAACAATCTTTCTCAATTGCTCTAATTCCTTCTGCCACTTTTTGGATTTAATAAAGTAGAAATCAACTTTGGGATTCATTTTAATCATTTATTGATTGATACATGAAGTGAGTGTAGTTGTAGCTTTATCAGGCATCCGGAATTTCGGGCTCAACTAATTTCGCCAGCTTTTCTAATGAGTCCTGCCATCCCAAATAACACATTTCAGTTGGTATAGCATCCGGAATTCCTTCCTGGATTACCTTCAGTTCCGTGCCGCAGGAAACTTTAGTGAGCCAAACCGAAGTGATCATTTCTCCGGGCAAATTTGGGTCATCAAACTTGTCGGTATATTTTAAGAACTCATCCGTTCTTAGTTCAAGATATGTTCCGCCAAACGAATGTCGATTTCCCGTAGAAAAATTGATGAAGGACATCTTGAAATCCCCGCCAGGTTTCACGTCCATACTATGAACAACACATATAAACCCATAGGGCGGAAGCCATGTTGCAAGCGGATTAGATTCGGTAAAGGCCCGATAAACCTTTTGGGGCGCTGCTTTAAGAACTCTGTGTAATGTTACGCTGTTGGTTGACATAATTAAATTTTTTATTCAAAGCTAATGATGTTTATAATTTCATTTATTGTAATTGATTAAGTGAAACGATTCTTTTGTCCAAAGGTCTAAAATACCACGATAATACGATCAAGGTTAGTAATAACAAAGAAGGAAGTATTTCATTCACTCCGTCACCCACTGCTATATGTGAGCATATCGCTCCTGTCATCACAAAGAAAAAGCCTGCATAAGCCCATTCCTTTAGTAAGAGAAATTTAGGAATACCTGCTTTGCGGCTTTAAAAATTATTATCGTGTACGCGTAGGAGTGAAGGAACAAAAGCCTAAAGTTATATTCTCCTTGCCGTTATGGAACGCTCACAGATTTATAAAGTATTCCCCCCTCAATAAGCTTTATTTTTTTTCTTCAAAAACATTTGTTGTATTAATCATATTAGCGCTGTCTTTCCAGGTGCCATCACGAATAAAAGCCTTGTCCTAAAAAACAAATGCATAATGAGGGGATTTTTTTAAAAGCTGACAACTAAAGTGTTTTAATAATTTGTCTTATAATTTATATTATGTTAAGTAGATGTTCGCCCTACGTTTCCAACCTCCTTTTCTTTTTTTTCTTGCCAACAACCCCACCTTGGGTATTAGACTACAAATAGAAAAACTAAAGCAAAAAATATTGCAATTACAACAAAAAGATAAACTTAGAGATCAGATTGTACCAGAGTCTAAGAGTTTGATTAATGATTCTCTTTCTTCAAAAAAGTAAATTGTGGTTATTCCTGTAAGCAACATTCCCCTCGAATATAAAAAAATGCTTCAACAAAAAAACCCAGCCTCAGCTGGGTTCTTCAAATTATTTTCTTTAAAATTAATTCACAAACTTATCATCTGCCGCATCATATTTATCCTGGTAAGTTTTCACTTTAGCATCCATATTTAAACTTTGATAAATTTTCTGCATCAGGTTATCGATTGACTTGTACCTTGACTTATCCGCTTTCTTATAGCCTGACTCTAATGTTGTAAGCGATTTATCTGCATAAGGAATTGCCTTATTAAAATCTGCTTTTGATTCAGCATTGATGTCGGCTTTTCTCTTTACATCTTCCGGCTTGGCACTTTTTATTTTCAAAGCAGAATCTCTAAGCCCAATACCGAGGTTATAATAATACTGCGCATAAAGCCAGTTATTGTTTATATCGGCGGGATCTAGTTTGTAAGCGGACTCTACCTGCTCGCCTAATGTTTTCATTAATGCATCTTTGTCGTTGATGGTAGTGCCTTCATCGCTATTATACAAATAACCAAAAATATCATTGGCGTAATTAAAATGATAGGCAACGCTGTCTGGATATTTGGCGACTAATTCATCATATTTTTTAAATAAACCAGGCTGGTCTTTCTTTTCCCTGAAGTAATCCATTTCCACCAATGTAAAATAATCACTATTAGGAAAAAGCTTTTGACCCAGGTTCGCATATTTCATCATGTTGGCCTCATCCTTAGCGTCCTTATAATGCAATGTCAGCCACTGGTATGGAATTACATAACCGGAGTTATCTTCGTCGCCTTTTGTGCCGGCAATATTAGCGTCAGCAAGCATTGTGAAATATTTTAATGCTGCTTCATCATTTTTTGCATTTAGTGCAGCCTTCCCTATGTTTAAGACCAGTGTAGTATCCACCGCGCCAATACTAGCATATTTCTTTTGTGCGATGTACTGACCCACATCGTTCGCTTTTATAAACAAATTCATTGCATCTCCATAACTAGCTTTGTTACCTGATGCCGCATCATTAAAGGCCTTAGCGCCTGCTGAATAATATCCGCTGTAGAGATCAAATAAAGCTTTATACTGATCCTGCATCGCCATCAGGGAAACTTTGGTATTGGTGGAATCAGCCATTGCTTTTTTGTAAGCATCCAATGCCTCGGCCCTGGCGTCACCAGTTACCAAGCTACTGAACTGTGCAGAATCTGCAATCTGGCCATAAACTTTTGCTTTCATGTAAAGCGCTTCACCATTGTTGGGATCTTTTGCAAGAAGCCCATCTACCTCTGTCTTAGCTTTATCAAGCTGCTTATCTGCAAGATATTTTTGTGCTTTTTTCATATCCTGCGCAAATAAAAAGGATACGAAAAATGTAAATAATAAAGAAAAGATTATTTTTTTCATATTTGATTGTTTATTGATTTTCAATGTCATTATCGTTGTCATCTGAACTTTTACCTTCATCATCATTTTCGTTGGTGTTTTCGCTTTCTGATTCTCCCTCCGCAGCGATCTCCCCTGTTACATCACCTTCCTCACCCGCAGATTCTACACTATCTGTAATGCCTTCTTCCTCGTCCTCGTGTTCAGATAATTTTGTGATGGCAGCAATCTCATCTCCCTCATC
>JBBPZF010000407.1:0-8790 GCA_038199105.1 Chitinophagales bacterium
GGGCAAGATTTTATAGTTATACATATTGATACCGCGGAAGCGGATAGGTATGGAGTTATGAGACCTAACAAAAAGGAAGATAAATATTGTGAGAAATTAAGACAAAAAGTAATAGATCAAATTAATTTTTGGCTAGTTGATGATTATACTTCTAAAATATTGTATGCAGTCGCTATTGAAGAAATTGATGCTTGGGTTTTGACAATTTATGAAGATAGGGATTCGGCTCTTACGGTAGATGCGAAAAAAAGATTGAATAGAATACTTACAAAAAAAGGAATAAAATATAATCATAACCCTTTCGATTATTATGCCGCTGTAAGTAAACCGTTGTCTAAGAAAAAAGATTTGGATGCTGGAAATTATATGAACAATAATTGTAGTTTATTATTATTCATCGAGGAGATAAAATCAAAAATTATATCTGCATAATGGTTCCTCTGCCATTTGTAGAATATTAAATTATGACATAATTCTACCCTGAGTTTAGCAAATCAGTATTCATAAAGTAACTACTATCCTTTATACAATTCTTATGATGTTACCTGCAATGGCCTGTAACATTCCACCTGCTATTAACTCACCACAGCAATTTTTAAAAATTGATTGCATCTTATACACTTTACCATTCATGTTTTCGTTCCTATGTAATTATCATAACAAATTTTATTTATGGATATTAAAGAAATGCAGGAAGCTCCTGAACATCCGTGGCCTGAAATGGAAAAAATGATTGCTGATATTACCCGTCAATATAAAAATGGAACAACAAAGGAAACCAGTTACCATAGCCAGATGGCGCTTTTATATTGCAGTTTGAAAAATGTAAAAGAATGCCGTCTTCATGCTGCTAAGGTTCCTGAGGCTGCTGATGTTGTTGATAAAGTGAACGTGTTTATTTCGCTGGCAAGAATGATGATATTCGAAAAAAATGTAGGCGAGGCAATAATTTATTACGAAAAATGCCTTGAAACAGACCCCGAACATGTAATGGCATTGGATGAAATCGCCTGGTGTTGTTATGATCAGAAAAGATATACAGAAGCAGAAAAATGGTTCGGGCAGTTTATGACACTGGAGGATGGCATTAATGATTACACTATATGGGAAGGTATGGGGCTCACCTTTTCAGCACAAAAAAGATATACAGAAGCGATACCCTGTTTTACCAAAGCGCTTGAGCTGGAAGCAAGCAAAATAAATTCTCACTATTATGAATACCTTATAGGCTTGAGTTATGCTAATGAAAATGATTTCTACAGGGCAATGGCCCACTACACTAAGAGCCTTGATGCTGAGCCACGATACGCTCCCTCGCTTAACAACATAGGAACATTATATTACGAGCATGAAAGCGATATTAAAACAGCCATTAAGTATTTTAAGCAGGCAGAGGAAATCGCTGAAACAGAAAAGGACACTCAAATTTTGCAACTTACATACATTAACCTTGGAAAGCTTTATGATCTGATAGCAGACTATGATTTGAGTGAACTTTACAATAACAAACTTCTTAATGTATTAGGCTTTCCCACTGATGATAATGATAATAGTGATAATGATAGTGAAAGGAATGCTGTTTAATAATTTGATTCACTTTTTAGGTACGGTTAAAATAGACCTCAGACAATTTCATCTTACTTTATAATGTAGGAAATATACTTTTTTTATATCCGGCTGATGTAAGGTTTTAATTCGATTAGCTGATACTATAAATTAGGATTAAATTTTCGCGAGGTAGTGGCAGAATATTAGACTCAAAATGGATTGTAATCCACATTATGAAATGTCTTTTTTAAATAATTTTTTATTTTCCGCACACCTGCATAAACCACACCTCTTGCATAAACACATAAAAACCTTTACATTTGTTTCAACTTACACACAGAATCCTCCTCCCATCTCCTCCTGATTAACCATTACGATTTTTTTATTTTATTTATTACAATTAAATCCATCCTTTGAATTTCTAATCTCGTATACCAGTAGGTATATTCCATTATTCGTGTAAAAACTGTTACCAGGGTTTCACCTCTAAACATTTTAAACATGGAAAATTTTTACTCAGCGTATGTAAGAACAGTCAATGGCAAAGAATTCTATTTTGTAAAAAAGTACCAGGTGTTTCCTGAGTATAAAGAAATTCCGCCCCTTCTTGACTGCTACGGAATGCATACCAACTTCGACAAGGCCTGCAAAATTGCCACGATCTCTGACCACGCAATAAAACAGCAATTGATTGCTGAGTTGCAGGCTAACAACGTACTTGCAAATATCAGCCTGGCGCAGCCCGCTAAAGCCTGGATATATAAATTAAGGCCGCGGCAAATACATTTTCCTTCCATGTTCAAACTGGGCTGGCTTACTAAAGTGTCATAAATACTTATACATGAATTGTCCATAAACCAGGGAGATTTAAATATCTTCCTGGTTTTATTTCATTCCCTCCAATTCTTTCTGCACCCTGAACATTTCATCACGTAGCCTTGCTGCTTCCATAAAATCGAGATCGCGGGCGGCCTTTTCCATATTATGTTTTATGGTGCTGATTGTTTTTTCCATTTGGGGAATGGTTTTCTTAGCCGTTAAATATTCTCCCTGTTCTTCTGCAGCAATGGTAATAAGATCATCAGCGGCATAGGGGGAGGCGGTAGTTCCTTTTATATCAAGCACTGAAGTCTGTCCCATTATCTGTTCGATGGACTTTTTAATTGTGGTGGGTATTATGTTATGCTCTATGTTATATGCGACTTGTTTTTCCCTGCGTCGCGTGGTTTCATCAATGGCCTTTTGCATACTTTCCGTCATGGTATCTGCATAAAATATCACGAGGCCATCAACGTTACGGGCAGCCCTACCCGCAGTTTGTGTCAGCGACCTTTCATTACGTAAAAAGCCTTCTTTGTCTGCATCCAATATTGCAACCAAAGAAACTTCTGGAAGGTCAAGCCCCTCACGCAAAAGGTTCACACCTACCAATACATCTATTTCGCCAAGGCGAAGTTCCCGCAGTATTTCTATGCGATCCAGCGTATGCACTTCACTATGGATGTACTTGGATTTAATATTTATACGATGTAAATATTTATCCATCTCTTCTGCCATGCGCTTCGTTAAGGTGGTAACCAATACGCGATCACCTTTCTTTACCCTGTTATCTATTTCATCAAGCAGGTCATCAATCTGGTTTACTGACGGGCGGATCTCTATTGGCGGATCTAATAATCCGGTTGGCCTTACAACTTGCTCTACCACTATGCCCCCGGTCTTTTCTAATTCAAACTCACCCGGCGTTGCACTTACATAAATGGTTTGGTTAAGCATGCCTTCAAACTCATTAAAATTGAGCGGCCTGTTATCTAACGCTGAGGGTAAACGAAAACCATAATCCACTAAAATTAATTTTCTTGAACGGTCGCCGCCATACATACCGCTCACTTGCGGAATGGTTTGATGGCTCTCATCTATCACGCATAAAAAATCAGGAGGAAAATAATCCAGTAAACAGAACGGCCTTGTACCCGGCTCACGGCGGTCAAAAAATCTTGAATAGTTTTCAACGCCATTGCAGTACCCAAGTTCACGTATCATTTCAACATCATAATTCACCCTTTCTGATATCCTTTGCGCCTCAATATATTTTCCAATCCCTTTAAAATATTCTGTTTGCCTCGCAGCTTCATCCTGTATTTCATAAAGAATTTGCTGAAGCTTATCTTTTGGAGCAATGTATAAATTTGCAGGGAAAATGGCGGCGTCATTAACCTTCACGATTCTCTTACCGGTTTTTAGTTCCAGCGTTTCAATGCTTTCTATTTCATCTCCAAAAAAAGTAATGCGGTAACCATTATCCATGTAAGGAAGATTGATATCAACGGTATCACCCTTTACCCGAAAAGTCCCTCTTGCAAAATCGCCCTGCGTGCGTGAATACAAGCCATTAACCAATGAATGCAAAAATCCCTGGCGGCTGATTGTCTGTCCTTCTTTTATTCTTACAACACCTTCTGCAAAATCTTTTGGATTACCGATACCATAAATGCAACTGACACTTGCTACTACAATGATGTCTCTTCGTCCTGTTAATAACTGCGAAGTCGCGGCAAGCCTTAGCTTATCAAGCTCTTCATTTATGCTTAAGTCTTTCTCAATGTACACATCACTTACAGGCATATACGCTTCCGGCTGGTAATAATCATAATAGGAGACAAAATAGCCAACAGAATTATCCGGAAAAAATTGTCTGAACTCGCCATACAATTGCGCCACCAATGTCTTGTTATGCGTAAGCACTAACGTTGGCCGTTGTACATTTTGAATTACGTTGGCCATGGTAAAAGTTTTACCACTGCCAGTTACGCCCAATAGCGTTTGGTATTTTTCGCCTTCGAGAATTCCCTTTGTTAATTGCTCTATGGCCTGTGGCTGGTCGCCTGCGGGTTTGTATGATGAATTGAGTTGGAATGGCATAGGGACATGCAATTTACAACCGAAAGAGTAAATGAAAAGTGATGCTGATTATTGATAGATCATTACCTCACACCATTCAAATAATCCGCAAGCTTCTCAATTGCTTTCGCATCCACTTCAATCTGATCCTGTGCTTCTTTCCAGTTTCTTTGTTCTATCGCTTCCCTTATGCCGGGCATTGTTTTTACACCGTAGCCTGTGTAAAAGCCGGGAGCATATAAAGTGTGCTTATACCAGCTTCTGCGTGGCAGGCCTGTTTCATTTAGTAATTGCTGCTCCGCCTTATAAAGAGATTCATTAAAGGATACGCTTACATTATTATCTTTTATTTTTTCTTTGAAAGTTGATTGCAAACTATCCGTGTTTTTTTTCAAATTCGCCAATGCATTTTCCAAAGGAGAAAAATCGAGATATGGTACATCACTCTTTACTACAGGAAGCACATATTTTTTCGTGGGATCCTCTCCAACTGCATACCCCCCGGAATTGATAATTTGATTTTCAATCTCTGTTGTTTCCCTTGTTTTTTGCAAAAGCGAAATAAGGTCTTTTGAATACTCGTCAACTGTTTTATACAAATGTGTAAAATCAAATGGTAATATATCTGCATTGGCCATTCTTAAAACTGCATGGCCCGCGGTTTCAGCAAGAGTAACTCCATATTGAAAGCCGGGGTCTTTAAACTTCGCATACAGATCGTAAGAATCATAAATAGAATGGTATTCGCCTCCCGGATCCTCGCCGCCATAGCCAATATTTAATGATGGCACTCCTGCGTGTTGTATAAATGCCGAATAATCTGAACCGGAACCCATAGCATCGAGTTTCAAATCCTTTTCGTCTAAAATTTTCTTTTTTGCTTCTGTAGTTTTTGCCTGTATAGCTTCGCTTGCTTTTTTGCGTTCAAAAACGCTGACTTTGGTTTGCGGATCAATTACCTGCTTTGCAATTTCATCCATCAAAGGTTCCAACGCATGTGAACCTTCTGCGCCCAGAAATCCCCGTCCATTGCCATCAGAGTTAATGTAAACAACTGCTTTTTGCTGCAACTCTTTTTCATGTTCTTCCACCCATTCAGTGGAGCCGAGAAGGCCGGGCTCTTCTCCATCCCAGGCACAGTAAATTATTGTGCGGTCGGGTTTCCACCCTGTCTTTAGCATCTCACCAATTGATTTTGCCTCTTCTAACAGTGACGCCTGCCCGCTGATGGGATCGTTAGCGCCGTTTACCCAGGCATCCTGGTGGTTGCCGCGTATTATCCATTCATCAGGAAATTTTGAACCCTGAATTTTCGCAATCACATCGTAGCAGGGAACGATATCCCAGTTGAAGGCAACTTTTAAATGAACCTTTGTTTTACCGGGGCCAATATGATACGCGAAAGGCAAGCCACCATGCCAGCCTTCAGGTACCACAGGACCGTCAAGCGCTTCCAGCAAAGGTGTTGCATCATGATAGCTGATGGGTAATACAGGTATTTTTAAAAGATTGGGAGCTTTTAATCTATCAAGCCTCTTTGCATTTTCTGTAGCGCCAATTCCCGGAGTCAAGGGGTCGCCCGGATAAATCACCATATCCATTACCGAACCTCTTTGAACCCCGTATTCGTTTTTGAAAGCTCCTTTGGGATATACATCTCCCGCAAAATATCCATCATCCATCGGGTCACTATAAATAATACAACCGATGGCTCCATGTTCCTGTGCTACCTTCGGTTTTATGCCGCGCCAGCTATGGCCATATTTTGCAATAACAATTTTTCCCTTTACATCAATACCCATCTTATCCAGCATTTCATAATCCTGCGGCAAGCCATAGTTCACAAAAACCAGTTCAGCGGTTACATCACCATCGGCGCTCCATGCATTGTAGGTTGGTAACTGATCTTCCTGGCCCGATGTTGCATCTTCTTTTAAAGCAGGTTCTTTTAATAATGCTTTGTAAGAAGTAGGCAAAGTCATTTCCAATACTCTTGTTTTGGGTGTCGGAAACAATACATGGAACGTTTCAATTTTTGCATCCCAACCCCATTGTTTATAGAGAGCAAGAATATATTCGGCATTTTCCTTACTTCCCGGAGAGCCTATTGCGTGTGGCTTTGAAGAAAGCCTTTTTATATTTTCGCCTATATTTTCTTTACTTAAATTCTTATCGAACGACGATTCAAGATTCAATTGTTTATCAACATTTTTTTCATAGAAGCCAGTAATATTTTTTGTTTGGGCAAATGAAGTTTGTAAAATCAATAACCCTAAAAGCGTGAGCAGAAGTTTATTCATCTTGTAAATTTTATATTAGAAATTATAATTGCAAATCAAAATGTTTCATTGAATATCTCCAGTTCAAAATGTATCTTAAAAATTTTCGTGTTGATAGAAATTTATTTAAAAAATTCAGGATGCATTTTATTCCATTGTGTTGCATCCTGGTAAACCTTCGCAACGGAGAGTAAAGTTGCTTCATCATATAACTTACCAACTAAAGTAATGCTTGTGGGAGAATGATTTTTATCAAATCCTGTTGGCATACTTATCGCTGGATGGCCTGTTAAATTAGTAATAGCTGCCTGGTTCCCCACCCACGTGGGGCAAATGATGGCATCGTATTTTTCAATCACCTCGTTTACCTTTTGCATCAGCAGGTAACGGTGCCTGTTAGCATTGATATATTCTACCGCAGGAATAAATCTTACTGCCCTGAAATAATTGGGCCATTCACCTTTTCCCTGCCTTGTCATTTTATCATCGAGCCCGGTTCTTGTAAAGCCATCGAATGCAGCGGCGCTTTCCGCGCCGATGACAATTCCTATAATATCAAAATTATAAATGCCGGAATCAGGAAAATTTATTGGGATCAAAGTCGCTCCTGCTTTCCTATAAACATCCAAAACCGCCTCTTCATTTCCTAAGGTATCCTTTTTGCCAAAATAATTTTTTGCATAAGCAATTTTCATTTTTGACAGATCTGCTTTGCCGGTGTAATTGAAAGGCATATTTACTGCTGCGGCATCTTTTCCATCCGTTCCATGTAAATAATTAAATACAATGGCTGCATCTTCTGCGCTGCGACAAATCGGGCCGGCTTTATCAAGGCTCCAGCAAAGTGTCATAGCGCCGCTGCGGCTTACTGAGCCGAATGTTGGCCTTAATCCTGTGGCACCGCACACGGTAGATGGTGAGATAATAGATCCGTATGTTTCTGTGCCTATTGCAAACGGCACAAGGCCTGCCACTGTTGCTGCTGCTGAACCTGCGGAAGAACCGCTGGAGCCCTCGAGCATATTCCACGGGTTTTTTGTTCGGCCACCAAACCAATAATCATCCATAGCCAAAGCACCTAAAGTGAGTTTGGCAATAAGCACGGCACCCGCTTCTTTTAATTTCGCATACACGTAACTATCATTATCTATCACCTGGTTTTTATATGGCTCAGCGCCCCAGGTGGTTTTAGTGTATTTAACAGCGAACAAGTCTTTCAGTCCATAGGGAATGCCATGAAGCAAGCCACGGTATTTACCAGCGGCAATTTCCTTATCCGCTTCTGCAGCTTCTTTCATCGCAATATCTTCCGTAAAAGAAATGACGCATTGAAGTGTATCGCCATATTTTTTTAAGCGATCAATAAAAAACTTTGTAAGCTCAACCGAAGAGATTTTTCTATTTTTTATTAAAGAGGCCAATTGCGGTATAGAATAAAATGCAAGTTCATTTTTATTTGCAGGCATGTTTATCCCGGAAGGAATATTGAAATTGACCTGTAATTGCTTTTTATCAAAATGCATGTAAGGCAGCAGTGGGCTTTCTGCCATGGTCATCGGTATAGAATTATCGAGCGAATATCGATGCATCTTGTCGTATTCTTTCGCTCTGCCCTGCACTGTGCTTAAAAGAGAATCTTCTTTTGACTCAGTAAAATGAACACTGATGATTTTCTCAGCAGCATTAACATCTTTTATTGTAATACTATCCTGTGCTAAACAGTGATAAGAAATTAAACTTAGTAAGACCACATATTTTTTCATGCAATAAATTTAGCGTTTCTAAAACTACTTATTTTTATTACAGAAAATTGCCCGCGATTATTACTGTTTATTTTTATCGATTATGATGATTACCTAGAAGATGAAAGCGAAAGCTTTTCTATTTCATGCTTTCTGATGAACCATGCTATGGTAAATGTTGGGATAAAATCTATCCCGGGAATCAACTCTTCTATAAAAGAGAACACGCCGCCAAGCACGCCAAATTTCTTCCCAAACAGAAAATAGAAAATCACTCCGGAAACAAAAGCCCAAACAGGGCCAAGTGGAAGAACGATATA
>JBBPZF010000408.1:0-4401 GCA_038199105.1 Chitinophagales bacterium
AAAAGATTGCTTCGTTATGGTTAAATGTTTTTTTCTCTTCCTTGTTACACTTGCTTCTTGTAAATCATCTGTAAAACAAAGTACCAGCGCTGAAATTTCGCAAAAGGATACGCTTAAAACACAAGAGAAAATTTCAGACTCTGCATTGTTCAAGCTTGTGCAACATCAAACTTTTCAATATTTCTGGGATGGCGCCGAGCCAACAAGCGGCCTTGCAAGAGAGCGTTTTCATGCAGATAATATTTACCCGCAAAATGACAAAAGCACGGTAACAAGCGGTGGCAGCGGCTTTGGATTTATGGCAATCGTAGTGGGTATAGAAAGAGGTTTTATAACACGTGAAGAAGGGAGGATAAGATTAGAGAAAGTACTTCATTTTTTAGAAACGGCAGATCGCTTTCATGGCGCATGGCCGCATTGGTGGAATGGCGAAACGGGCAAGGTAAAGCCTTTCAGCCCTGATGATGATGGCGGTGATCTTGTTGAAACTTCGTATATGCTGCAGGGTTTGCTTTGTGCAAGGCAATATTTTAAAGATGGAACAGCAGCCGAAAAATCAGTAGCCCAAAGGATAGATGCCTTGTGGAAAGCAGTAGAGTTTGACTGGTACCGGCATGGGCAAAATGTTTTGTATTGGCACTGGAGCCCGGATAAAGGTTGGAAAATGAATTCCCCAATTCATGGCTATAATGAAACAATGATTACATATATATTGGCTGCATCGTCTCCAACACATTGGGTTTCGTCGGCAACTTATCATGAAGGATGGGCTGAGAATGGAAAAATAAAATCTATTCATGCGGAGTATGGTGACACTTTGCAAATGCGCTACCAGGGTGGCAATCCTTACGGAGGCCCTTTGTTCTGGGCGCATTATTCTTATCTGGGTTTAGATCCGCATGGCCTCAAAGATCGATATGCCGATTACTGGAAAGAAAATACGAACCTCGCTAAGATTAATTATATATGGTGCGTAAAAAATCCAAAGAATTATAAAGGATATGGTCCGGATAATTGGGGCCTTACTGCCAGCTATTCCGTAAATGGATATGCCGCCCATGCGCCCGGCGAAAAAAATGATCTCGGTGTTATTTCACCAACGGCAGCGTTATCATCATTCCCTTATACACCCGCTGAGTCAATGGCTGCAATGAAGCATTGGTACGGCGAAATGAAAGATAAACTCTGGGGGCCTTATGGTTTTTATGATGCCTTCAGCGAAACTGCTGACTGGTACCCACAAAGATATCTTGCCATAGACGAAGGGCCGATAGTAGTGATGATGGAAAATTTCCGGACAGGCTTATTATGGAAACTTTTTATGAGTTGCCCGGAAGTACAGGCTGGCTTGAAAAAACTAGGTTTTGAAAGCCCTTATTTAAAATAAATTGCGAAGCGATCGCCTTTTACAGATCGTTAAATTCTACTAACATACACGGCTATTTGCGGTCAGCGATTTATCTTTAAAAAATTCCCTTGCACCTATTTTAAAAAATGAATGAAGAACAAATTAATTTTAATCACGGCCTGTTTTTTATTGCCGGCTTTTGTGATGGCGCAACATCATGGAGCGTTCCAAAAGTTTGAATACGTACAAGGCACGGATACGCTGCCATACCGCTTGTTGCTGCCCGCATCTTACAACCATTTCGATACATCAACAAAGTATCCCTTAATTATATTTTTACATGGCTCCGGCGAAAGAGGAAATAATAATAACTCCCAGCTTAACCATGGCGGCCGCTTATTTACTAACGACAGCATCATGCTGAATTACCCGGCAATTGTGGTGTTTCCCCAATGCGCTGCAAGGAGCCGCTGGAGCAACTTTAGAATGCGTAAGGATACCGTTACAAAAATTCCGAAACTCACTTTTCAGCCAGATCTTCCACCGACAAAAGATATGCAGTTGCTACTGCAATTATTAGCAGAGCTTGATACTACTTATTTTATCGACACGCAAAGGATATATGTTGGCGGGCTTTCACTTGGCGGTATGGGTACGTATGATATTGTGTATAGAAATCCCGGCAAGTTTGCAGCCGCGTTTCCTATTTGCGGCGCTGAAGATCCGGCAGTCGCAAAAAATATGTCAGGTACTGCCTGGTGGATTTTTCACGGGCAAAAAGATTCTACTGTTTCTGTAGAATATGCAAAGACGATGGATGCAGTTTTAAAGAAAGAAGGTGCAGATGTAAAGCTTACGATTTACCCTGAAGATGGCCACAATAGCTGGGACGATGCTTTCAAAGAACCCGGACTTTTTGCCTGGATGTTTGAAAAGAAATTGAAGCCCATTACTGAAAAATAAAAAGCGCCTGAACGCCCAAATAATCTCTCTTTCTTAATGATATGCTCTTTAACTTCGCCATACTCACTATTGCATATAAGATATGGGAAGCGTCCAATTAACCAGCAGGCAAAAAGCATCTTATGAAAAAGATGGCTTTGTAATAATTGAAAATTTTTTAATGCAGGAAGAAGTAGATAAACTTTATTCTATTGCTATCGGCGATAGCACTTTGCAGAAACATGCATTTGATTTAAACGATCAGTCTGGTAAAAAAACAAAACTTACGCTTTGGTACACGCCCGGTAACGATGCCTATGGCTTGCTTACGAAAAGCAAACGCATGGTTGATTCCGTTGATCGGTTGATGGAAGGAGACAGCCGCGTTTGCCATTTCCACAGTAAGCTTATGCAGAAGGAGCCAAGGGTAGGAGGTGCGTGGGAATGGCACCAGGACTATGGGTACTGGTATAAAAATGAATTCCTTTTGCCGGATCAAATGATGTCGGTGATGGTAGCAATTACAGATGCGAATAGAGAAAACGGGTGCCTGCAAGTAATAAGAGGATCACATAAAATGGGTAGATTAGAACATGGCTTTGCTGGCGAGCAGGTTGGCGCATCCCAGCATTATGTTGATCTTGCATTGAAGACAATGGAATTAATTTTTGTAGAAATAAAAGCCGGCGATGCATTGTTTTTTCACAGTAACCTCTTGCATCGTTCCGAAGCGAATCTTTCTGACAAGGCAAGATGGTCACTTATTTCTGTTTATAACAGGAGTGAAAATATTCCCTACAACGAGCCATCAAAATCAAGTATAGTACCTTTAGAAGCAGTATCCGATAAGGCATTGATGGAATGGAAAACCGAAGACATTGGTGCAGAAGCAAATTTTTTGGAGAAAGAAAAAGATGAAGCATTGAAATGAGTTAAGTTTGAATGATAAAGTGAATAATCGATTGCGGATGATTAAAAAGTATTTTCCAATTACACTTGCGATTGCTCTTTTGATTTTTGCAGTAAACAAAAATATCCTTGCCCAATCACTGCAAATGAAGACCTATTGTAATCCACTTAATTTGGATTACACCTACATGATCTACAATTCAAATAATGATATTTCTTACCGCTCCGGTGCTGACCCCGCTGTAGTAAAATTCAGGAATGAATATTACATGTTCGTAACGCGGTCTTTAGGTTACTGGCACTCTACCGATTTAACTACATGGGATTTTATCTATCCTGAGAAATGGTATTTCCAGGGTTCCAATGCGCCGGCAGCACACAACTATAAAGATTCGGTCTTGTACGTAACCGGCGACCCGTCGGGCAATATGAGTGTTCTTTATACAGACGATCCAAAGCGTGGGAACTGGAAAGCTGTTCCATCTATTTTGAATGACCTGCAGGATCCGGATCTTTTTATTGATGATAACGGTCAGGCATACATGTATTGGGGCTCGAGCAATACTTATCCCATCAGGGCGAAAAAACTTGATAAAGAAACACGCTTTCGCCCATCACAAAAGACATGGGAACTTTTTAAGCTTGATGGAAAAAAACATGGATGGGAACGCTTTGGTGAAAATCATTCTGATACAGTTTTAGCAGGCTACATGGAAGGTGCCTGGATGACGAAGCACAATAATAAATATTACCTGCAATACGCCGCTCCTGGCACTGAATTTAATGTGTATGGAGATGGCGCTTATATCAGCGATTCAGCCCTTGGCCCTTTCACTTACATGCCTAACAATCCTTTTTCATACAAGCCCGGTGGCTTCATGAATGGGGCAGGGCATGGCAGCACCGTTATTGGCCCCTACGATCAATATTGGCATTTTGCATCCATGGCAGTTTCAGTAAATGTGAATTGGGAAAGGCGTATCTGCGCTTATCCGACTTGGTTTGATGATGATGGACTAATGCATAGTGATACGAGGTTCGGCGATTATCCGCATTATGCTCCGGCCTCGCCAAACCCCTCCTCCTCCAAAGGAGTCCATTCGGACAAAGGAGTCCATTCGGACAGGGGAGGGGCTTCAGATCACTCAAATGAATCCGACAGTTTTTTGGGATGGATGTTATTGTCATATAATAAGCCGGTA
>JBBPZF010000409.1:0-6222 GCA_038199105.1 Chitinophagales bacterium
ATTGGAGCTGTAAAAGTTATCTACGATCAATTTGCCGCTTTAGTCGGTCAAAGCTCAAATTATGTAATGCCCGGCCAGGAGATTCAAATTACTGCCGGTGTAGGAGCATATAGTAAAGCTGCGCAGCCCAACATTTCAATAAATGGTGCAGGCCAATCACTTGATGCAGACGGAAGAGCAGTGTATAAATTTAATGCGTCAGGCGGCGGTAATCACACAGTGCCGGTGAATGTAACATACACTAAACCGGATGGTACCAAAGAATCAAAATCATTTAATGTAGAATATACAGTAGGTACACCCGGCGGTGCGGCAGTAATGCTTGATAAAATGAATGTATTTTACATTGGTGTTGATAATCCTGTAAGCATTTCATCGGGTACTGGTTGGGACAAAACAAAAGTTTCCATGACTGGTGGTTCATTAAGCGCCGCAGGTGGTCCAGGAAAATATAATGTAAGGGTAACATCACCAGGCACTGCTTCTATTACAGTAAATGCTGATGGTAAACCCAGCACTTACCCATTCAGGGTTAAGAACATTCCGCCCCCGATTTTGATGGTTGGGCCAAGTGAGGGAGGAAGGGTGCAGTCTGTTATATTTAAAAACCAACAGTATGCAAGAGCTGAGTTAAAATATTTTGATTTTGAATACCGGTACAGTATTGTTAGCGCGACGGTTTATTTTTCAGGAGCTAATTTTCCAACTTTGCAACAAGCCACTATTTCTGGTGGTAACTTGACGAGTATTCAGTCTCAATTACAAAAATGTATTCCGGGTACAACAGTTACTTTTGATAATGTAAAAGTTCAGGGCCCGGGTGGGCCGGTTATTGGAATTCCTGGTCCAGGGTTTATATTGAATTAAAGAATAAATAAGATGGTTATGAAAAAAATAATGGTAAAATGTTTAATGCTTGCTTTCTGCTTTGCAATGATTAGTAGCGCGGCAAATGCACAGGCTAAAAAACGGACGGTAAAAAAGCGTACCACCGCAAAAAAAACGACCAACGCAAGGGCAAAGGCTAATATTCCTTCGCCAGATACCGCTGTTGTAATAGCTCCACCACCGATTGATAGCTTGCCTATTCCAATAGTGAAGAAATCTCTGCGTCCTAATGATGCAATAGAAAGAAACCTTGTAACAGAGAGAACGCCGCTTGCTTACGAAAACTTGCGCGAGGATGACGCTGTCTATCGTCAAAAGATATGGAGAGAGATTGACACACGTGAAAAGATGAACTTACCGTTCCGTTATTCAGCAAATGACAACAACGGTAATCAGCGCTTTATTTCCATATTATTAAAAGCAATACAGGATGGGCCGGATAATGGCGGTGTCACCGTATTTAATCAGGTTGACGATAGGTTCACCACACCAATGACTGTTGCAGAAGTTGCTAAAGTAATTTCTGGCGGAAGTGTTTCAGTGCCCATTTACGATTCATTAGGAAATGTTACCGGGTATAAAGAAACAGTTGCAGAAGTAAACCTTGATTCATTTTATAAATTCCATCTAAAGGAAGAAGTAATTTTTGATAAAGAAAGTTCAAGATTGTTCTGGAGAATATTAGGTATTGCTCCCGTGAAAAATGTAATAACCTCAGCGGGAGTTGATTTGGGCCCTACAGAATTATTTTGGGTTTACTATCCTGATATGCGGCCAATTTTTGCAAAGTATGAAGTGTATAACGGGAAAAACTATGGCGCACGTATGAGTTGGGAAGAGCTTTTTGAGAGCCGAATGTTTTACGGCAGAATTATAAAAAGTACATTGGATAATCCTTTTGATGAATATCTTTCTCAGCAACAAGGGTTGAAAGATAACCGCATTTTACAATTGTTGGAAGGCGAAAATATAAAAGACAAAATATTTAATTACGAACAAAACTTGTGGAGCTATTAAGTTCTTCAAAACATATTTTCAAAAGGGAAGCGAATTGCTTCCCTTTTTTGTGGAAATTTTTTTTAATGTTTACATCGCCCGGTATGAAAACTAAAGATTTATTTCTATTAATTTACAACGGTTTTTCATAGGATATTGGATTTTAAACAGGGGTTGGATTTTCATCCGGGCTTCTCTTTTTTTAAATCCAATATGCGTATTTACTTTGATGTAACCTGCGATTCATTAAAATAGTCAGAGATAAGTTTCGCTTTAGCGATGCCTATTACTTCCACAAGTTCATCTACCGGCATTTCCTTAACTTTTTTTACGGACTTAAACTTTTTTAATAGCGTATCAGCGGTATTTTTCCCTATTCCCTTTATTAATTCCAGTTCATTTACAAATGTGCCCCTGCTTCGTTGGTTACGGTGAAAGTTAATTCCAAAACGATGTACCTCATCTCTTATTCTTCTTATAAGTTTGAGGCTTTCGCTATCCCATGGTAATTTTATTGATTGCTTATCTCCCGGAAAAAATATCTCTTCCTCGTTTTTTGCGAGTCCCACTATCGTTGTTTTGCCCACCAGATCCAACTCTTCTAACCCCTCAACTGCTGCGTTTAGCTGACCTTTACCTCCATCAATGATTATTAATTGCGGAAGAGAAACGTCTTCTCTTACCAGGCGCTTATATCTTCTGCCAACAACCTCTTTCATACTGGCAAAATCGTTTATGCCACTCACAGTTTTTATATTGTATTTCCGGTATTGACTTTTATCAGGCAGACCATTTCTAAAATAAACCATTGCCGCGACAGGGTAACTTCCCTGGAAGTTCGAGTTGTCAAAGCATTCAATGCGTTCAGGCAAATTCGCAAGATGCAAGTCGCTTTGCAGTTGTAACAAAACCTTCTGTTTTTCCTTGTCAGTCTTTCCTTCAAGTTGCAGCATTTTTTTTCTTTTCAACTCCCCGATAAAATAGTTTACATTTTTTTCAGATAACTCCAATAGCTTCTTTTTATCACCCGCCCTGGGAACTATTATCACAATATCATTGCCCGGATAAGCAATTTCAAAAGGCACAATTATTTCTGAAGCTTCGGAATTAAATGTACTTCGCAACTGAGCTATGGCAAATAATAAAACCTCTTCGGGTGTTTCATCTAACTTCTGTTCAAGTATGATAGTTTTGGTAATTACAATGGTGCCTTCATTAACCATTAAATAATTTACATAAGCTATATCGCCATCTTTTAAAATAGAAAATACATCCGCCGTGCCTACGTGTTCATTTATAACCTGCGATTTGGCTTTATAATTTTGTAGATGGTCTATTTTTTTCCTTATAATCTCAGCTTTTTCAAACTTCATTTCTGTGGCAAACCTTTCCATTTCACTTTTAAAATGCTGTATCACGGGGTTAAGGTTTCCCTTCATAAGATTTTTTAATTGAGCCAAACCGTCGGCATAATCTGCAGCCGTTTGCAGATCTTCGCATGGGCCTTTGCAATTACCAAGATGATATTCGAGGCAAACTTTAAACTTACCTTTCTGAATATTGTTCTCAGTTAAATTAAGCTTGCACGTTCTTAGTTGTACATTTTGTTTTATAAACAAAAGTAGTTCCCTCACCCGCCCTACCGAAGTGAAAGGACCGAGATATTGAGATCCGTCATTGATTTTTGTCCGGGTCAAAAACACGCGTGGAAAAGGTTCATTTTTAATCACCAGATACGGGTACGATTTATCGTCCTTAAGATTAATATTAAATTTTGGCTGAAATTGTTTTATTAAAGAATTCTCAAGTAAGAATGCATCCTGTTCATTATTAACAATAGTAAATTCTATTTTATTAATGCGCCGTACAAGCTCGTGGGTTTTATACCCGGTAAATGTTTTGGTGAAATACGAGCTGACTCTTTTACGTATACTTTTTGCTTTACCGACGTAAATGAGCTCATTATTATCATTAAAATATTTATAAATACCCGGCTCGCTGGGGATTGTTTTTATTAAGGTTTGGAAAACTTCAGTTGTCATCTCACAAAATTTTCGACATAAGCTGTAAAAGATTATTCAACAAAATCCCATTTAACAATCTGTTCTTTTATCTCTGGCTCTCTACCAGGTAACTGAATAATGTTTCTTACACTAAACCATTTTCCCGATACCCATGTAAGCTGAACAGTAACAGGATGCGAATCAATAGTATCGTTTTTAACCATGTAAATCCGTTGAACATTATTCATATACGGGTCAATATACACATCCCAATGTATTAACTTCATTGAATCAGGCAAGTTTACTTTTGCATCATAGGAAAAAGTAACAGCATCAATTGTTTGGTCAAGAAATGATTTACCAATGAAAAGGTTTGCCAGTGACGAAGAATCAATTTGAGGACGCAGAAAAGGCTCCGCATACTTTTTTATATCTTTTTTATCTATCCAACTGGAGTCATGCCGGGCGCCATCAATATCAATTTTTAAAGGAGTAACCTGCAGATCTTCAATTTCCTTTACCTGGCCTTTTATGAATTCAGTCACGGGAAAAAATGATACGGAGTCTTCCGGCAATTTTTCTACAGGTACATTTTTCTGTGTGGGTTCCCTGCAAGAGATGCAAAAGAATATCTAGGAAAGAAAAATGATTCTTAACAATTTTTGCATTCGCAAAATTACAAATAAAAAAAAGCCGCTGCAGGGTACGGTGCAACGACTTTAAAAAATGATAGTTAAAAAATGAAAACTAAAACTAAAATTATTGCGGCAGAATTCATTTTAATTTGCTGATACCCAACCTTATGCCATAATCAATTAAATGTTCTTTCCTTGTGTAATCATCCAGGTAGCTGGACAACCATTGATACCGTAAAACAGGGCCTAAGTTCCACCTAAACTTGTCTGATTTGAAAGTGACAAAGGAAGTAAAACTGCTGTTCAAATTCCATTTACGATACAGATCAGGAACATTCACATAATTTCTTCCATCAGACGATAAGAGGTATGCGTTTGATTTCAAAGTTAAAGATGGCTCTATGTTAATTCCCAGGTTAAATTGAATCTTGTTATTTCCAGGCAATTGATATTGAACACCTACTGGTAATGAAGCCTGGTAACTGTAGTTATTCAATGTCTTAGTTGTTTGGCCATTACCATCTCCATAGTGAGTAACAAAATTGCGTGAATACTGATCACCGGTGGCTTTGTCTCTTAATAATAATGTAGTAAGGGTTGGGTGTACTTCGCTCGAAGTAATATTATATCCGGAACGGCTAAACTGCGCCCCTGCTGTGAATTGCAATTTTTTTGCAAACAGGTAGTTCATTTGAATGCCAGCATCAAAGCCTAATGCAGGATTGTGTATTATTCTCATATCTTTTTGCGTAACCTGGGGCAACGACAGTGAATTTCGATTGGGGCTTTCAGCTAAATGATTACCATTAAATGATGCAGAGCTCACAAAAGGCGCAACATAAAAAAGCCAAGTCGTTTTACTCTTTTGTTTCAAGGCCGCTGCGGTTATCTTTTTACCAGAAGATAATAATGTATTGGCCACTGATGAATTTTTATCAACATTCAGTTCACTTGCTGATGTTGAGCTAATTAAAGAGCTATCGTTTACAATAATGACAGGCGTCGGAAAAATTGCAAGCGAATTTGTCAAAAGTTCTCTTCCGTTTGCAAAACCGGGCATTTCAAATAAATTTCCACTGTACAGATCCTTCTCAACAATATTATCATTTTTAACTTGCCTTAAATGTTCTGTTTCACTTGTTACTTCACTAATATCTCCTGGTGAAAAATTTGATATTTGATTTTCTAAATACGAATTCGCATCCTGTAATTTAGTTGGTGAAAGCTTGTTCTGCGCATTTCCGGAAAGCGCAGTTGACGTATTGACAACGTTGGTATTGCTTTTGTAATTTACTTCGCCAGGAATATTTGGCTCACCCGATAAGCTATTATTAAGATTTTGTGAACTCCGAGGAGATATAGCCAAATCTTTCACCCGTACCGCGGAATTTATAACACCATTATTTTTAGAACCGGCTTGCTGTGTGGATGTTATCACCCTTTCGTTTGTTAACTCGGTTTGCCCTTTATCGATAGTCTCTTTTTTGACCGGCGTTTGCACCCTATATTCTATTAACGCCTTATCATTATGCGTATTAATATATCCTACGAATACAATTGAAATAATTAAAAGAAGCGAAATTGTAACTGAAGGCCATCTTCTGCCCGGATGCATATCATTGTAGATACCATGCCATACTTTCTTTGAAGGAGTCATTTTAAACTGGTTAGCCTGCTCTTTCAGTGAAAGTTCAAAATCG
>JBBPZF010000410.1:0-3872 GCA_038199105.1 Chitinophagales bacterium
ATACCTGACTTTCTCGGTTTGAAAAATCCTGCAAGGCTTAATTTTTTAAACGAAGGTGAGGATGATACCGGCCTTGCGATAAAAAGCGTTGTCTCTGACGAAAAAGATAAATTAGTTACGCTGTTCAAATTGATATGTTATTTAGGCAACAGGCCAACAATTATTTTTTGCAACCACCGAGAATCCGTTGAACGCATAAGCAACCTTCTTGCGGAAAAGGGAATAAACAATGAATTTTATCACGGTGGTATGGAGCAACAGGAAAGAGATAGCGCCCTATGTAAATTCAGGAATGGCACTACCAATGTATTAGTTACAACGGACCTTGCATCGCGGGGTTTGGACATTCCGAACATCAGGTACATCATTCATTATCATCTGCCACATACTGAAGATGCCTTTACACATCGCAATGGCAGAACAGCGAGGATGGAGGCAAGCGGCACGGCCATTTTAATTTTGAATGAAGAAGAAAACATACCTCCCTACATTCAAAGTGATGTTGAGCAAATACAACTTCCCGAAGTTGATATCATTCCCGAAAAACCAAAATGGTCAACTTTGTTTATCGCCGCCGGGAAAAAAGATAAAGTAAATAAGGTGGATATAGTAGGCTTCCTGTCTCACAAAGCAGAATTAAAGAAAGAAGATATTGGCCTGATAGAAGTGAAAGATTTCTTTTCTTTTGTTGCAGTACGCAAAACCAAAATGGGACATACGCTGCAGCTCATCAAGAATGAAAAGATCAAGAATAAAAAAGTGAAAATAGAGATTGCGAAATAAATTATTCGTCTTACAAATGAAAAGTTTGCTTCATTGATTTCAGCATGCCCGGTGTTGACCATTGCCCTGGTACAATCATTCTGCGTATTGTATATAATGGTTCGGTAGAGTCTCTTTTTGTAGATAAAATAAATGCCATCTTATAGCAGCGGCTCTTTATTTCTGGTATTGCTGCCTTGTTCCAAAGCCCAAATGGATAAGCAAAATATTGCACAGGCTTTCCTGTTATCTCTTCAATTTTCTTTTTAGGCTTTACTAACTGTGTGTCCCAATCTGCACCCTGGTATTTTGTAACCATGTGATGATCCCACGTGTGGCCTTCAACAGCATTTCCTTTATCAGCTAACTCTTTCAACTGCTCCTTGCTCATATAACGGGGACGGTTAATCGAAATAGTCATAATAAAATAAACACCTTTAAAACCATATTTCTCCATATCAGCAGCGCCAATACTGTACTGCTCTTCATCGGTATCATCAAAGGTGAGCATCACGGGCTTTGCCGGAAGCTTGCCGTTATATACAAGATAGTTGTAAAGCTGATCTGGTAATATGGTTTCATAGCCGCTATCTTTTAAGGCTTTCATTTGTTCTGCAAATTGTGCAGGCGAAACGGAATAACTTTTCATCGTTTCACTTTGCCCTGCTTTTGGCTCTCTAATGTGGTGATAGCATAAAACCGGCACTTCTTTTTTTGCAAGCATAGTTGCAGCATCGGCAGCAGGCTGCGAACTAACTGAATCAACATTATTTTTCGCAGATGCAGTGGATGCTTTCTCCTGGCTTTTTATTTTATCGGTGTTAGCAGAACATGCAGCTAAAAAAAATACTGCAAATAGAATAGAAGAGATATTTGTTTTCATCAAAAGGCGAATGTGCTATTTAAAATTATTGATATTGAATGTAGATAGGCTTTGGAACAAATTTTAATAATTCCTGTGGTGTGTACAACTGGTCCGCACCCTTCTTCGTATCATTTTTATAAAACAATTTAAAGCCTGTGAATTGTACAGGTTCTTTATAGATATACAGGAGATAGCTTGATCTTTTTAAAATTTTATCGCCCCATCCATCCATATCCATTACTACCTGCACTTCGGGTACTTTCTTTATATCCTTGTAGCCACGTACCATTCCTTGTGTAAAGCGATGAACTATCAATATTTTCGGAGGAAGATTATTTTTCTTAACTACGCCGGCTAAAAAATCGACAGCAGCATTTATGTCATCTGCATTGAACGTCCCAATCTTACTGCCAGGCACTTCGCCGTTCTTTAATGAAAATTCAGGATCAATACCCAGATGTACCTCAGGCATTTTCAAATAAGTTTCCAACTGCGGCACTTCCTCTTTTACAGTACTGTGCCCTACCTGTATATCCAGAAAAACTAATGCGTTTATTTCCTTTGCCCAGCTCACTATCGTATCTACTTGACTAGAAGGCATACGATAACGATACTTCGCATCTTTGCCAGGTGCGCCCTGGGCTGTCACCGACACATAGTGCAAAGCCGGAATTACGGGAATCGTTGTGTCTGCCGCCTGCCATTTGGCGACTTCGCCCTGTAACTTTTTAAGCATTTCAGCCTTTGGCAATTCACCTAAGATGCCCATTTTTTTAGAATAAAGATTTCCGTAGAAAGCAACTATTCTGTGATAAGGTAATACTGCGCCGGCTAATGGGTAAGGAGCTTTTACAGGCCATAAACCTGTTGTGTCGTTATTGCTAAGTACTTTCATAAGTCTGTCGTACTCAGCGGTATCAATTGGTTTGGTTTGATCAGAAATCCCTGTTTTTTCTGCTTCAATTTTTGCAGTAGAGTCGCTAGTGCTGTAAGCGGTTTCGGTCATGCTGCTGTTACAACTTGAAAAGAACGAAATAAAAACTGGAGATAAAATCAAGTAGATTACGTGGAGAGATTTAAGTTTCATAGCGTGCGAAGATATTTGAAATTTTTACACTTCGGTTTTAACTTTTATTATTTAATAAAATTGTTGGTAATGAGGATTGGATAAGTAAAAAATAATGAAATATTTTATATACTTCTTCCATCCGTATAAACGCTGTAGGCAATTTTTTATTTCTATTAATGATAAAAAAACTACCGGGACTTGTTTAATAATTTTAAAAACAACAAATATGCGTCTAAGGTAATGCCACCAAACATTTTATTTACAGGTGGTCTTTAAAAACGGGCGGTCAATTTGAAATTTTAAGATAGAAATATTTTTAAAGCGTGCTGTGTCACCATTCATCATTATATCTCCATACCCTTCTATAAGTGTGTCATTATTTATTTTAAAAACAACCTGTCTTACGGAAGTCATTCCTTCAGATTGAAAAGTGTAATCTGCGATTATCAGGCTATCACGTAAGGAACCACTTATAGTGCCCGAATTTTTATCTTTTTCATATAAATGATAGGAAAGTTGACCGGTAACATTTGTGTCTGAAATATTTAGTGTCAATAATGCAGAATCGTTTTTTACATTATATGCATAGCACCCGGAAACATTAGTTGCCATCGCATCCTTATTTTTTTGAATCGTATTGCTGTCTGTATTATTTTCTGCGGAAGTATTTTCCTTACCACTTTGAGAATTACAGCTGGCGGCAAATAAAATGAAAAGAAGAAAAATTTTATTCATTGGGATTTTTAAGTTTTAAAATAGAATTGATTCAGCCTCTAAGAATTAATGTAGTTATCGAGATGACTGATCATTTGCTGCTGTTTTAGAATCGTTTCTTTTACCACATCTGTTATAGAAATTATTCCCTGGAGTTCATCGTTTACGAAAACAGGCAGGTACCGGATTTTACTGTTTGTCATTAACTCCATGCAATGCTCAACGGTATCATTGGGTTTTATATGTGGCAAGTCTGATGTCATAATTTCCTTAACCTTAGTGTCAGTAGAATTTTTTCCTTTTAAAATTACTTTACGTGAATAGTCCCTTTCTGTAATCAGGCCCAGGTATTTATTATTTTCCATTACTAAAACGGACCCGATATTATTATCAGCCATAACCTTTAAGGCTTCCAGAACGGCAGTGTCCGGGAGAACGGAAATTGCATTGCTGCCCTTCCTC
>JBBPZF010000411.1:0-2227 GCA_038199105.1 Chitinophagales bacterium
ACTTGTATTGAGGTGTAAGGTCGTTTGTGCTTACAAAGCCCGCAAATTGAATCAGGCTGTAATTATCATTGCTTAAAAAATAAGTTTTACCCCAATGCCTGTTGAGCAAATTGGTAAAGTTGTAAACGTCATAAGTCAACTGAAGCTGGTAAGTGTGATTAGAAAGTTTCAGATTGAAATCCTGTGTAAATTTCAAATCAACAATATTAGTAAACGCTTGCCTTGCGCCATTGCGTTCTGCAAACTCGCCCCGGTGTTTTGATAAATACTTATCGTCTTGGATATATTGCCCCAAAAGATCCTTCTGTTGTTGCGGTGTATAAGTGGTACTTCCAACGGTGTTAGGAAGAAAAATCTGTGTGTTCAGATCACTGCTCGTCGGAATGTATATAAGATCATTATTTTCGAAGCGGCTTCTGTCACCAACTATGCTTCCGGAATACACATAGCTGTAAGGTGATCCCGACTGACCGTTATAAACAAGGTTTATTGTGGTTGCCAGGTGTTCCTTTGCATACGTAAACTTTTTAGAAGCATAAGCATAAATTCTATGACCAAGATCGAAGTCCGATGTGGAAAGTGGAAGGAAGTTTCTTCCGTTTACAGTTTCCATAAATCTCCATTGTGATGAATTTTGAGAGCTGGTTCCATCATTAGTGACTTGTGAATTGCCATAAGTATAACTCACATTAAACGCGAAACCTTTACGGAATGCTTTATCGAGAATTGCAGTGAAATTATAAGAGAAACCTGTTTTACCTGGATTGTTATATAATAATAGTATGTCAGTGTACGGGTTGATATTGCCTGGTTTTAAATCTGGCTTTACAGGAGTTCCACTATAGGTATAAACTGTTCGTGAACCCGGGCCGGCAGACTGCAATGCAGGAGGTAAAATATTTAATTGCTGGTAATAAATTTCCTGGATATTTTTTGTATATAATAGTTCAATTGTGCCCGTCCATCCATTTCCAAGTTTTCTATCTGTTGCAAAAGATGCCCTGAAAATTTTAGGAGATTTGAAATGCCTGGAAATAAGGTCAACTTCACCTTTTGCGTTAGCAAGGCTTATACCTAAATCCTGTGGCGTATATTGATTGGTAGGGTCGGGCCTGAATGTGATGTTCGGATTGTTGACGCCAACACCTCCAAGGCTTACGCCATTTTGATTATAAACACCTCCCGGCCATACAAGAGGAATTCTGCCAGCAAATAAACCCACGCCGCCGCGTATTGTCACGTTTTCGTCGGGAATTTTATAAGTAAATCCTAAACGCGGGGAAAATGAAAAAGGCACTTTTGCAATCTGCCCGGAACGGGCTCCGCGCAAATCATAAGATTGAGAAAGGATAGCGAGAGCCGTATCATTGAAAAAATGATCTTCTTTTGGTTGATCGAGATATTCTGTTTTTTCTACTCTTAAACCTGCGTTTAGCGTAAATTGATCGTTCACTTTAATTTCATCGTTTGCAAAAAATGCCAGATTCAAAAATCTAAAAGAAGCCGCAGATGGAGAATTTGCTTCATCTGTTTTATTTTCGAGCAAAGAGAAAGAATGATCATATCTAGTAGGTTTTGCATCTGTTATGAAGTCATTCAGGCTTGCATAAGTGTATGTTCCGAAAAGATCACGTATGAATACATTATAAGCATTGCTGTATAGATTATCTGTGCCTATTGTAAATAAGTTTTTACCTGCGGCAAACTTGAAAGCATCATTGAATGTCCAGTTTTTTTGCCTTAGCAAATTACCGGTAGAAAAGTTTTCACTGCCAAATACAAGAGAGCCGGAGCCATCTCTGATGGTAACCCTTGGAAAGTTAGATCCTATAGCGTTCCTGTTATCCAACACGTTGGTGTAAGTCACCAAAAGACGGTTAGAGATGCTTCCTTTAAACCTTGAGCGCAACTCTAAAGTACCCGTGTGAGTAGTGCTGGGAAATAAGTAGCCGTTGTTAAAAAAATTAATTCTACTGCTGCTTGATGCGCTTGTGTTATAACGGCTGCCAGAGTTGTACCTGTAACTCAGCGATAATTTGTTTGCCTGATTAATGTTCCAGTCAAGTTTGGTAGTAATTCTATCTACATTTACCTTTTCAGGATTATCTAAATATCCTCCCGGATCATAATTGTACTTTTGTTTTAAGTGACTCACCAGTTTATTTATTGAATCTGGCGTTGCATCACCATTGTAGGTGCCACTAAAAGGTTGCGGCCTCGTGTTTCT
>JBBPZF010000412.1:0-2248 GCA_038199105.1 Chitinophagales bacterium
CTAAAATCAAAAGGATTTGATTGTGCAGAAATTTACCGGGAACGAATTAAACAAGGAGAATTTCTTTCGGGTAGTTTAATCGGACTATCAGAGGTTGGCACAAACGATGATTTACAAATATTTGAGCAACACATTAATTCCAATAAAAGCAAAATTATTATTGGTTGCCTGACTGCCATAAACAAATTTAATCCTGATAAAGCAAAGCAGTATTCTTTAGAATTACTTACTCACTTTATCAAAAGAGTTCGTAACAAAGCAGCCGAGATTTTAGCTAAAGGTTGCGATCATGATACATTACAAAAAATCCGACAAATATATTTAGCCGGCGACTATGAAATAAAGAAAACGGTTTTAAAAATTTATAATAAAATTGGTGGGTGGAATGTAATCGGCGACTTTTTTATTGCCTTGACTGACGACAACAGCAGCATTCAGAATATTGGTTGGCAACTTCTTGACAAATGGAAAGCAAATGCAACAAGATTATTTACAACACCACCAAAATCTGAAATTGAAAGAGCGAACAACATTTATAAAAGTATAGACACAAGTAAAACCAAAATGACACTTCGTCGAAAAAATCTTTTACAAGATTTGCGATTTTATCTTAGGTGACAGACTTTGGCGGCGTATTACACAGATTTGCACAAATTAAGATTTCTAATTTAAATTTATCCGGCGTAGAGTGTAGAAAAAGACCATTTGCAGACAAAGGTTTAGCAGAGCTTTTGAAAAAACTCATTCCCGCAAATCCAGCCATATTACTCCATTAACCGGGCTGTTTAGCTCCACATTCTTCTGACTCTGCGGCCCCATCTGTTCAGCTTTATGAAACTTAGTACCGATAGGTTGTATCGCATTCATAATACCAATATTTCCTTTAGGATAATTTACCGTGGTGTTTGTATTGTTGGCACCTTTTGGGTTATTGGTTTTAAGCATTTGCAGAAATACATTTTGGTTACCCATAAAAATTTTAAACGGAATTTCACTGGTACTTATTTTTACCCAATAAACATCTTCATGATTCCCTTTAAAATCTGGATAGTCCCAGGTTTCGCCGGTGGTTGTATTGTTATATGCTTTTTCCCAAACACCAAATTGCAACCCCTTTAACCTGTTTTTCCAAACGTGATACGGGCCGCGACCGAGCCATTGCATGGCTTTGATATTTTCTTCAGGATAATTAAAAGCGATGCCCATAAAATCAGCTTCTCCCCTTTGGCTAAAAGCGTATGATAATTTCACCGGTTGATCAGGTGTAAAAGTCCATTCAACATTTAACCAGTTTCTATCTTCTTTATAATGTGCATAAATAACCACATCATTATTTTCTTTTTTGTAATTAAATGAATCCATTTTCAAATCAAATCCTGCGAGAGCGGGACCGCCTGATAAGGAAAGAACCGAATCATTCCTAATTACTTTTTCAAGGTATCCGTTTGCTTTGCTGAAATAAAATTTTTCATTTCCATTTTCTACTATCAACGTTTGCTCGTTACCGTTAGTTTTGATTTCAGATGCGGAAGAAGTTTTCGCTAACCATTTTTCTGCGACTTCTGCTGACGAATGAAGCGGCCAGGTCCAGGTGAATATTTCTTTACCATGATTGTCAATGGCAGTGAGGTACAATGCATCGCTTGACTGCCATGATAAAGGAAGATTTAGATCTATAAACTTTTTTTCTCCGGGAGCTATCGAAACAGGTTGTGCGTCTCCTTCTTTGTCTGTAGTAGTGAGTACATTTTTATCGTTTGGATTTCCAAAATTTACCAGCTTCCATTTAAAAGTGCATTGATTCAAATTAGTAAACATGTACCTGTTTTCCACTAACAATTTTCCATCAAAGTTTTGGGGAATAAATTTCTTGTCAATATATACCGGCGACCATATTTCTTTAATAGCATAAAAGCTTCCTTCCTTTTCGCGATGCGGCCCTACAATTCCATCCGGTGCATTATTACCGTGCGTATCAATGCTGTCATTTTTGTCGCGGCGAACTATTCCTTCATCTGCAAAAACCCAAAGAAAGCCACCGGCGCTGAGCGACATTTTCGTCATGATATTCCAGTAATCATCCAATCCTGCACCCAGGCCGCCATCATAAAGTCCATGCAATAATTCTGTAGGAAAAAAAACTTCAGTGCCGTACAAGGAAGTCTTCACTATATAATTATACGCAGGATAGTGCTTGGTGGTGGTGCCCTTAAATTTTTCCCATGGATGAATTACAATCCGTTTTTGC
>JBBPZF010000413.1:0-3104 GCA_038199105.1 Chitinophagales bacterium
CGTAAGCAAGGTAGTTATCCAATAAAGTAAAATTACAATAGCCAAATACAACACAGATGTATGATTTTGTTTTGACTTTTTCAAAATACCAAAAATGGTAAATATATAAAATGGGTAAAAAAAAACGATTAGGAAGATATTATGAAATGATGAATAATAACTTCTAGTCATTCCAAAAAAAGAAACTGTTTTTAATTTTGAAAGCCTTAAAAATTGTTGTTCATTATTAAAGATATAATATAGAAGCCCGCTCAGAGAATTTCCCTTTTCCATTATTTTTATATCCGCATTACTGTTTGTATTAACTCCGCATATGATGTTTTCTTTTTTAAAAGGAAGCATAAAATCAAGCGATCCGCCCACCTGGAGCATAGTATTTATAGCGATTAAAAATAGCATGGCAGAACCTGCTATGATCAATGTTTTATAAAGAAGGCTCAGGCGATTGAGAAAATGTAAAAAGATATATAAAGCAGTCGCCGCTAAAAATAAAATTCCTGTTGGCCGGGTAAAAGCTAATAATGCAAGGAACATTATTATAACGGATATACTTTTAGATGATAGAATTTTAAGCCGTAATATATAGCTGGTGTATATTATAGTTAAGCTATAAAAAATTGATTCAGTGAATAGAAAACTATTATAAACCTGGTATGGGATATTTATTACAAAAAAAAATGTTGCTATTATTCCAAGAGATTGCCTTTTTAAAAACCAGGTTGCTAACCTGTAAAACATAATTGTTGCAAACAGGTTAAGTAAAAGCTGTATAATTACGATTACAACAAATCCAACTTTTAATTTTATAACAGCCGCTATCAAAAATATTTGCGTTGAATATAGATAATAGTTATTGGTGCTCATTTTTCCAAACTGCAAAAAATAGTTCGCTTCTGTAATGTATTTTTCTGCTTCCAATCCAGTTACAATGCCATTTTGCCATATCAAAACACCTTGTACAAGTATCAATGCAAGACTTAAAAAGATAAATTTCTTTTTAAGAAATGTCAATTTTAAATTATTATAAAACTTCATTAATTGAAACTTAAATGCTCTATCTTCTAAAAATACCTTACAGAACATGTCAATGATATTAAAGAAATAGGTAAACATATAATATAAATCGAAAGGAAATAAATAGACAATTAAAAATTTTAATTAGTAATTTTTATAACTACTAAAATAACTTTTTAATACAGGTAACTGGGGCAAGTTAATTTAATCGTTTTCATCATCAAATAATCAGCAATATGATGATTAAAAAAAGTCCACTATTTGCTGGCTTACATTTAAAAGGAGGATTCAAAAATATTTTATATAATAACTTCGCTTTCTTATGAATGAAAAATTATACGACATTATCATTATTGGTGGCGGCCCCATCGGGCTTGCGTGCGGTATAGAAGCAAAGAATGCCGGTTTAAAATATTTGATTTTAGAAAAAGGCACCCTGGTAAATTCATTGTACAATTACCCCGTAAACATGACTTTCTTCAGCACGAGTGAAAGGCTGGAAATAGGAGATGTGCCATTTGTAAGCAACAGCGTAAAGCCAACACGTAGCGAAGCGCTGGAATATTACAGGAGAATTGCTTCATCATTCAATCTTAATATTCATTTGTTTGAGGAAGTAAAAAAAGTAAAAAATTCAAATCAGGAATTTGAAATAGCAACCTCAAAATCAGTATATCAATCACGCAACATAATTATCTCCACCGGTTTCTACGATATACCTTACCTGCTGAATGTAAAAGGTGAGGAATTAAAAAAAGTAAAACACTATTATGATGATCCGCATTTTTATGCTTTTCAAAAAGTGCTGGTAGTAGGTGCCGCCAATTCCGCAGTGGATGCAGCTTTAGAAACATGGCGAAAGGGAGCAGAAGTTACTATGGTTATTCGCGGAGATAGGATAAGCGATCGTGTGAAATATTGGGTAAAGCCTGATATAGAAAACCGCCTTGCAGAGAATTCCATTAAAGCTTATTTCAATTCGACACTTGCCGAAATAAGAGAAGATGAAGTTGATATTAGTACTCCGAAAGGATTAGTTACTCTTGAAAATGATTGGGTGATTGCTATGACCGGTTACCAGCCAAATCTTGATTTCCTGCGAAAGATTGGTATCAATCTTTCAGCAGATGATATATGCAGACCCGATTACAACGAGGAAAATTATGAAAGCAATGTCAAAGGCATTTATCTCGCAGGTGTAATATGTGGCGGCATGAACACGCATCGTCTTTTTATTGAAAATTCTAGAGAACACGCGGTAAAGATTGTGGAGGATATTTTGAGGAAGAAAACAATGGAATCGGAGCCAGCGTAATTTTATAATTGAGGCTCTTTAGACTATTAATGTTGGCTCTTTTCTCTGTTTAAAATGTGTTTATACCGTGTCTCGCTTCTTGTATAAGTTAGATGCGTTGCAAAGAAACCAATCACTAAAGAGATACCTAACATTAAATAAACCAGCCAAACGCCGCCTGTTTCCCAGGCATTCGTAAATAGTTTTGCAAGAAAAAAAATCACCAGGAAAGCGACCATCGTCCAGGCAAGGGTAAACTGTAAATAATATTTCCACTTAGGCCCGCTCTTTTGTTCAAGCCAGTGCTCAATAAACTGCCTTTCTCTGTTTGTAATCATCAGGATTGGGGGATTTCGATTTCGCCTTTCATGTAGAACACGCAATTACCAGCCATCGTTACCCTATCGCCTTTTTGCTCACAGTAAACAGTACCCCCACGGTCAGAAAGTTGCTTTGCGGTCATTGTTGTTTTCTCCAGTTTTTTACTCCAAAAAGGGATCAACTGCGAATGAGCCGAACCGGTAACCGGATCTTCATTAACGCCGGCTGTTGGCGCAAAAAATCTTGATACAAAATCAACTTCATTTCCCTGAGCCGTGATAATAATTTTATAACCTGTCTTATTTATCAAAGCAAAATCAGGAACACAATTTTGTACAGTTTCTTCATCAGGCAATATTGCCAAAAGATCACGGTTCATGTAAAGGCCCACGATATCAACGCCGCCAAGCGCTTCTTTAAGATGCAAAGGCGGATCATTAAATATGTCTGGTTCCCACGAAGGGAAGTCCATTTC
>JBBPZF010000414.1:0-2676 GCA_038199105.1 Chitinophagales bacterium
ATCAGCCAGCAGTTTGTGATTGATTTCGTTAAAAAAACAAGAATGCTTTCAGAAGAAATAAGCCCTTCTTTTTTTGAACTCACGTTTGTAATGGCACTGGAATATTTCAAGGAGCAAAAAACAGAAATTGCCATAATTGAAACGGGGTTGGGAGGAAGATTAGATAGCACGAATGTAATTACACCAGAGCTTTCGATCATAACAAATATTTCTTTTGATCACATGGACATACTTGGTGATTCGCTTGAAAAAATTGCCCGCGAAAAAGCAGGAATTATAAAGCAAGGTGTGCCTGTCATAATTGGAGAAGTTGCTGCTGAAACAAAAAATGTTTTCCTGGAGAAAGCAAACGAAACGGGCTCTGCCATTTATTTTGCGCAGAATCAGTTTGAGATTCAATCAGCAATTTCAAATGCAGATACTCTTAAGATTGAGGTGCGGAATATTATTAAAAAAGAAAATAAAATATATCTTCTTGACCTTAACGGTCTATACCAACAGAAGAATTTACTGACAGTGCTTAGTGCAGTGGAAATATTAAAAAAAGATTTTTCCCTGAAAGAAAAGGATATACATAAAGCGCTAAGCAGTGTAAAAAAACTAACCGGCCTTCATGGAAGATGGGAGCTAATTCACAAAGAGCCGACAGTAATATTGGATGTCGCCCATAATGAAGATGGAATAAAAAATCTTATTGCCCAGCTTGCTATCTCAAAATATAAGGAGTTGCATATAATTATAGGTATGGTAAAAGATAAAGAAGTTGAAAAAGTATTGGTACAGCTTCCTTCCCAGGCAAAATATTATTTTACCAAAGCGCAAATCCCGAGAGCATTACCTGAAAATGATTTACTTGAAAAAGCCAAAAGCTTTCATCTCGAAGGGACTGCTTATCCAACAGTGCAAGACGCGTTGAAAGCAGCTCTGGCAAAGGCTTCAAAAGATGATATGATACTGGTGTGTGGTAGTGTTTTTATTGTAGGGGAAGTAGATTTGACAAGGGATAAAAGCATTAACCTTTACCCAAACAAAAACTGATCATTGTCTGTTCGCCATTCAACACTACGCATCAAATCTCTCCCATCATCCTAAGTGCATAAAAAACGCAATTGGCATGAAGAGATTGAACAATTTTATTTTCCAACAACATCGTTTTTAATTCTTCAAGGGTAATTTTTACAATCTCTATTTCTTCATTATCATCAAGAGCCTGTACACCGGTTTTTTTACCACCTTTTGCAAGAAACAATGCGGTGAAATTATTCAGCACGCCTGGGTTAGCAGCAATCATCCCTACCTTTTCAACAGAAGAAAATTCGTAACCTGTTTCTTCCATCAGCTCTCTCTTCATAGCATCTTCGGGCAATTCATTGGGGTCGAGAAAACCACCTGGCAGCTCAAGCACAACATCATGTACCGGATGCCTGTATTGCTTTACCATCAGCACAAATCCATCTTCGGTAAGAGGAACCGCACATGCAGTAGTTGGCAATTCAACAACGAAATATTCTTCAACTATTTTACCGCCCGGCCTTTCACACTTATCTACGCGGGCCGTAAAATATTTATGCCTGCTGATATATTTTGATGAAAGTGTTTTCCATTTCATAAGTCTTCCACTTTCTTCTCCAGAGGAGGCGTTACCTGTGCTCCGGATATGTTTCCGTAAAGTTTTTTAGTGATCAAATTAAAGAGTTTTAAAAAAATTCAAGCACCTTTAAAATTCTATTTAAGTAATGTAAAGCCCTCCTCTGTCCGAATGGACTCCTTTGTCCACAGGACTCCTTTGGAGGAGGAGGGTTGGGAGGCCGCTACCTCCATTTCATTCTTTCCCGAAGATGCGTGATATGGGCAGTGTGGTGCCTGCTGTGCCATGAATAAGTTTTTAAAAGATCCCATAAAGTTATTGAGCGGTTTTTTTCCGGATGAAAAATGGTCCGTTGCCATTGTTCATTATTTAAATCATACAATAGCTGGTACCAGCGGGCATGCAACGAGTGAAGCAATGTGAGGGAAATATTTATAGGCAAATTTTTTGTATCAGGGAGTTCAGCCCATGCCGCTTCATCATAAGTTTTAATGGTAGGGTTATGTTCTGTAAGGCCAAGCTTGAAACGTACATAAGCATTCATATGGCTGTCTGCTATATGATGTATTAACTGCTTAATCGTCCATCCATCAGGCCGGTAGGGAGTTTCAAGCTGATGTTCATCCAGGTTTTGAATAGCGTATTCCAGTTTTGCGGGCAATATCTTTATATCATTCAATAATGCTTCCTTCGTATTTTCATCATAAGGGCTATTGAAATATTGATCTTCATTAGGCTTTCCGATGGGGTATCTTACATCCGGCAGATCATTTTCCATAAACTTTATTTATTTACAATATCTAACAATTCAATTTCAAATATTAATGCCGCACCACCTGGTATTGCGCCACCTGCGCCACGGTCACCATACGCAAGATCAGATGGAATGTAAAGTTTCCATTTGCTGCCTACGGGCATCAATTGCAAAGCCTGCACCCAGCCTTGTATAACACCGGTAACCGGAATAGTAATAGGCTCACCCCTTTTGTAGGAATTATCAAATTCCGTCCCATCAATTAATGTCCCTGCATAATTAGCTTTCACCGTATCAGTAGCTTTTGGAACTGGACCATCGCCTTTTGTTATGA
>JBBPZF010000415.1:0-5464 GCA_038199105.1 Chitinophagales bacterium
ACTGAGATTTGCAATTGCCACGTCATTTCCTAATTCCCGGCATTCAGCTACTATATCACCGAAAGGATCAATAATCATGGAGCATCCATTCTTAAGCTGGTCATCATCCATGCCAATGGCATTGGAAAATACAGCATATACTGCATTATCATAAGCCCTTGCAGGCAACCACTTCATCAGCCAAGCCCGTCCTTTCATGCCGTCAAACTCCAACCGTAAAGAGGTGGGGTCTTTTTCTTTGTTTTCCCATAAAGCAGGATCAACGAACCCTGCGCCGGGCCGGGGCGATGGCGTACACATAGTCACGTGCGGCATAAAAATGATATCGGCGCCCAGCAGGCTTGTTGCCCTTACATTTTCAATAATGTTGTTATCATAACAAATAAGGATGCCACATTTCCATCCGAATAATTCAAAAATCGTATAAGCATTACCGGGAGTAATGGCAGGATGAATGAAGGGATGAAGTTTACGGTGTTTGGCAATGCACCCGCTGCTATCTACACATACATAAGCCTTGAATATTTTATCATCTTTATCCCTTTCAAAAAGGCCGGCTAAAATGGTAATATTATTTTTGGCCGCTATTCCTGTGAGCCTTTCGATGCTTTCACCATTGGGAATATATTCTGCTATATCCAGTAATTCTTCCTTAGAAAGATGTCTTGCAAAAGAGTAACCTGTGATTGAGCATTCATGAAAAGCAATTGCAGCAGCTCCTTTTTGCGAAGCGGCTTTTGAAAGACCTTCTATTACATTTAAATTATATTTTTTATCACCGCTTTTATGCTCAAACTGTGCGGTGGCTATTTTTATATTATTCATTTTTTATATTATTGCATCAAAGTGATTATGATCATTCATATTAATCCACCAATCCTATGGCTTTAAGCTCTCAGGCTTCTTTCACTTTCATCTCTTTAGGATCCCAATGAATAATCTTCTTTTTAAAATAACTTTCATTACATGCCAGGCACGGAGCCGCGGCCCGGAAGCCAAACACCGCATCTTCCACAACAGGTTTGCCATTTCTTACGCTTTCAAAAAAATTGGTATGGTGTTCCAGGTGTTCATCATAGCCAGCCGGTTGCTTATAAACCATGTCGGGCGTTACCGGCCTTTTTTGCTGGGCTTTCGTGTATTTCTCATCATATTGTTGTAATAATTTTTCCTGCATTTCTTTTGGATAAGTTGCCAAAGCATCCCACCCGCCAATGCCCGGTGCTTCCGACATTTTGCTGTGATGAACTGTTAAGCCATTCCCGCTAATATCAATTACGCCTTCATCGCCTATAAAACGTATAACCTCTGAGCCACCGGTGCCGCTTACAAAATTTACCTGCAGCGTTAGTTGAAAAGGGGAATGCTCAGGTGTTTCGGGATAAGACATAATGCCCGTCATCACATCAGGTACATTGCGCCCATCTTTCCAGTGGCATAACTGACCGGAAGCATATATAGTTTCAGGGCCTTTGGAATCGGTGATGACGTGCGTACCCGAAAGAAGATGGACAAAAAGATCTCCGGCTACACCAGTGCCAAACTCACGATAGTTGCGCCACCAGAAAAACTTTTTAGGATCCCACGGCATATTGCCCATACCTTTTATATACATATCCCAGTCAACGGTTGAAGGTGAACCGTCCGTTGGCATCGTATATTCCCACGCACCCAACGCATCCTGCCGGTCGTAGATGGCATTTACCATATTCAGCTTTCCGATTTCCCCGGATTTATATAGTTCATGCGCTTTTGCATAAACAATACTGCTCACTCTCTGGCTGCCAACCTGCATTACTTTTTTACTTGCCTTCTGCGCATTTACCACGCCCATGCCTTCGCTTATATAATGCACCATTGGCTTTTCACAATACACATGTTTTCCTGCTTCCAGGGCGGCTTTGGCAATGCGTGCATGCCATTGATCGCTGGTGGCAATGATTACCGCATCCACATCTTTCCTGTCTAAAATTTTTCTATAGTCATTGGTAACAAACAGATCGTCACCATGTAATTCCTTTGCGTGAGTAAGCCTGCCCTGGTAAAGATCACACGCGGCAACGAGCTCAACGCCCGGGACTTTTAGGGCTGTATTTACATTATTATTACCCATAATGCCCATGCCGATAACAGCTACATTCACTTTGTCGTTTGAAGAGAATTTTCTTTGATATTGTATGATGCGCTCTTTCGCTTTTTCTTCTGCGGCAAGCGCTGCCAGCGATCCTGCGGTTAATGCCAGGGTTGTGCCGGTAATTTGTTTTATAAAATTTCTACGGGACGATGGCTGTTGTTTCTTTCTCATATTTATTTTTTAAAATGAATGGCAAATGATTATTAAGAGATAGCAAGCATGAAGTAAGCGATCGAATAAGTGAAGGATAAATTTAGGCTGTTTAATACAAATAAGATAAAAAAGATCAGGCTAAAAGGTAGAAGAAGGTTTATATAAAAAATTTACACTATTGTTCAGCGACTTTCATTTATAAAGATGTGGTTGACAAAACGGGATTGTATAACATCTAAGAGTTTTTTCTCACTTTCATTTATCTTTAACCAAATTGATTATATGAGAAAAGCCGGCATTTTTATTTTATTCATAACGGTCATCTTTTGCGCTCCTACAGCTTCTTCACAAGATAAGCCTCTTGTAATTTCTTTATGGGAAAACGGGGCGCCCGGTTTTGAGCAATTGAAAAATGAACCCGAGGAAGCGAAAGACTATTGGGTAAAACATATAAACAATCCGACGATCACCGCTTTCTTTCCTGCGAAAGAACAAGCAAATGGCACCGCAGTAATTATTTGTCCCGGCGGCGGGCACCGGCTATTGGTATTCGATGCTGAAGGTACTGATCCTGCCATGTTTTTAAACAGCATTGGCGTAACTGCATTCGTACTTAAATACCGCCTGGGGCGGGAAGAGAATTCTCCTTACGCAGTAGAGAAGCACCCAAAGGAAGATGCGCTTAGAGCCATAAGACTTGTAAGAAGCAGGGCTGCTGAGTGGAACATTGATCCAAATAAAATAGGTATGCTTGGTTTCTCTGCAGGAGGAGAAGTAGTGTCAATGGTGGCTTATGGCAATGGCGAAGGCAATAAGAATGCGATTGACCCAACAGACAGGATAAGTGCCAAAGTTGATTTTCAAATGCTCGTCTATCCGGGACCGTTATTTCTTCCTGATTCTGTTTCTGCTGATGCGCCCCCGGCATTTATGGTTGCCGCAAATGATGATGCCTGTTGCTCCGCGCCGATTATAAACCTGTTGCAAAAATACCGCGCCGCCAAAGCTCCCATAGAAGTGCATCTTTATGCACAGGGTGACCATGCATTCAACATGGGTAAGCGTTCTTTACTGGCGTCAATAAAAGCGTGGCCGCAACGTATGGCTGATTGGCTGGCAGATAATATCATTAAGAAATAAGGAAAATCTTTCAATTGTAGTTTGAAAAAATTATATTGATAAAATAGAAAAACGACTTGAAGCTGATAATAAAAAATATGGTTTGCCCGCGCTGCATCACATCGGTGGAGCAAATACTGAAAGACAATAAACTACAAGCAAAATATATTCGCCTTGGAGAAGTAGAGCTGGAGAAAGATCCGGGGGAAAAGAAATTGCAAAAGCTGGCCGATGATTTAAAGCAAACGGGTTTTGAATTATTGGACGATCAGAAAACGCAGCTAATTGAAAAAATAAAAAACATACTCATAAAAAAAGTGCAGGATGGAAATATTGAAGACCACCTTAGTGTAAGCAAATACGTTAGTAAAAATATTTTTAAAGATTATTCTTCTCTCAGCAGGCTTTTTTCCGAAGTAGAAGGCATTACGCTTGAACAGTTTTTCATTCTGCAAAAAATAGAAAAAACAAAAGAATGGCTTATTTATGATGAACTCACGCTAAGCGAAATAGCTGTGTATCTCGGCTACAGCAGCACACAGCATTTGTCCAGTCAATTCAGAAAACTTACAGGCATGTCTCCATCGGAGTTTAAAAAATTAGGGGCGCTGCACCGGAAACCGATAGATGGTGTAAGCAAATAGGCTCATTGGAAACACAATAAAGTATAACAATTACCCATAATCCTGAACAGGATGTAAAGTTATAGTTGGGAACTTTGTTCATTCGTCTGACCTTTCAAAAATTCCACAAGCCATCAAACTTTCAAAGCATACAGTTGCCACGATAAAGCAAAACCTGTTTTGGGCGTTTATTTATAATATTATTGGCATCCCGCTTGCAGCCGGCATACTATATCCGTTCAACGGTTTTCTTTTGAATCCTATGATTGCAGGTGCGGCCATGGCATTGAGTTCTGTTTCAGTAGTAACTAATAGCCTAAGGCTGAAATGGCTAAAATTATGACCATAGCATAATGATTCATGAATTCAAAAAAGTGGTGCAACTATTGCTTTCAATAATAAGATTTTAATACAACAAAAAAATATACAATATGAAAAAATACCAGTTTAATACAAACATCAATTGTGGTGGATGCATAGCAACCGTAACACCGCATTTGAATGCAAATGATAAAATAAAACATTGGGAAGTGGATACACAAAATCCAAAAAAAATATTGACCGTAGAAACTGAAAGCCTCTCGCCGGAAGCCATAACGGAGATTGTAAATAAGGCGGGTTATAAGGCAGTTTCCGTCTAACAATTTTCTAAAAAATATTTATTCTTAACCAATATCTCTTATCATAGAGATGTATAAAAACCAATAAAATGACCGGATATCACACCTCTACAAAGAATGCGTTGATGCATGCCTGAAATGTGCGGCTATATGTAACCATTGCGCATCTGCCTGCCTGCAGGAAGATGATGTAAAGATGATGGCGAAATGTATTCAAACAGATATGGAATGCGCCGCTATATGCTATGCAACAGCCCAGGTAATGAGCATCGGCGGACAAAGTGCTGAAGAGCTGTGTAAGATATGCGCTGATGTTTGTGAAACCTGCGCCGCAGAATGTGGAAATCACGAAACAGAACATTGTAAAGAATGTGCTGAAGCTTGCCGTACATGTGCGGAAGAATGCCGCAAAATGGCGGCTTAAGGCGCATTCATTAATAACTGTCAAAAGTAAAACAGGCTGTTCCCGGTTTATTGGAAAGCCTGTTTTTATTAAAGGCAATTTGCAGGTTTTCAATTGGAACAGCCGTTAACAACGGATTAAATAGTTGACGCTGCTTCCACTTTACCTGGTACTAAATCCATATTTTTTATAAATGCTTTTTGCCGTGTCACTGGTAAGAAATTCCATAAAGTCTTTTGCCGCCTGCGGATGCGGTGCTTTCTTCATCAGGCCTGCCATATAGGTTGCTTTGATATTTTCATTAGCTGGTATGTTGATCATTGCAACCGGGTGTTGTATCATTTGCTGATAGAATACTTCGCTATACCATACCGGTGCGGCATCACTTTGATTGTATAAAATGCGCATAGGA
>JBBPZF010000416.1:0-2229 GCA_038199105.1 Chitinophagales bacterium
AATAATGTCTGCATAGAAATCATCTGCCTTAAGGCTTATCCATTTTAAAATATTTTTAGAATACACTGGGCTTTGACTGTAAACCATAACGCTGTCCTGGTTTTGCGTAGCAATAATTACATCTTCATTTTTTGCAGTATGAACTTTTGCCAGTCCTTTTGCATCACCTTTTACAAAAAATCCACTTTTATCCATTGAAGTACTAATGAAATTTCCCTTGCCATCACCTTTTAGAAATAAGCCATTGAAAGCATCGTGCCTGCCACTGTAGGGGTCCATGCCATAATCATTTCCTACCATCAATACATCAAGATTTCCATCGCCATCTGCGTCTTCGCTTATCATGCCATATACCGGCGCTTCCTGTGCTTCCAGAGGCATGGGTTTAATAGTAAAATGCCCGTTGCCTTCGTTTTCGATATAGCTGGTATGCATGTCCGCTGCATGCAGGATTGTAGCTCCCTTTAGATCATCATCAGTCCAAATGTCCTGCATAGTCGCCATGCCATACAATTTATAAGTTGGAAACTTTTTGCGCATGCCGATTACCTGGCTTACCATATCATCCCTTGAAGACATCGGGAAAGGCTTATTGCTGCCGTCTGCCGCTTTAATGTAACAAAATACCATTGGGTCTATAGAACCGTTACCATCAATATCCTTTGCAACAATGGTCATGGGTTCTTTCACTGAAGCGTGGTAGTTGCTGTTAAGTCCAAGGTTGCCTGCTATATAATCTATGTCTCCATCATTGTCAAAATCACCGGCTACAAGGCTATTCCACCATCCTGTATGTTCTTCAATTCCGGTTTTTACGGCGATAAAACCTTTGCCCGTGTTTCTAAAAAATGTAATCGGCATCCATTCGCCCACCACTATAAGATCAACCTTTCCGTCATTATCAAAATCTGTCCACAAAGCATCTGTCACCATTCCTATATGTTTAAGTTCCGGGCAATATTTTTCGGTAACGTCAACAAATTTTCCTCCTTCGTTCTTTAAAAGAAAACTCTTTGGTGCCAAAGGATAAGCGCCTGAGACAACCCGGCCCCCAACAAACAGATCAAGCTTTCCATCACCATCAAAATCCGCTGCACGTACGCAGGAACCGTCAGCAGAGTCAAGCGGAAGTGCATTCACAGCTTTTGTAAAATGTCCTTTGCCATCATTTAGAAATAAACGATCGTTGCTAATGGGATGGTCAGGAGGAATTTCATAGCTACCGCTTACAAGATACAGATCCAGGTCTTTATCGTTATCTGCATCAAAAAAGATAGCGCCCATATCTTCATACAATGGATCGTCTTTTGGATTTATTCTGGAAGAATCTAATGTAAAATGTCCTTTCGCATCTTGCATAAAAAAAACGCCGCGTTTACCGGAACTTCCCCCGATATAAAAATCTTCAAAGCCATTATTATCTATGTCACCCACAGCAATGCCTGGCCCATACTGGCTAAGCTTATGCGGAATGGAGGGTTGAATGTTATAATCTACAAAGTCCAACTCCTCCGGCTTAAAATTTATTCCATATTTCTTTGCTGAATTTATAAAATAAGCCGAATCAAACGTGTCCGTATGCTTTTTATTTATTTCAACAGCATCCTTATAAGCAAGAGTAATATACTTATCAGCGATTACATTAGTAAGTAATTGCTGTTTGCCATCCGGCCAGTTAACAACTAAAGAATCTATTTGTGAAACAGCTCCTAAGCCAAAGTGACCCCTCGGATCATCTGTTGATAAATAACCACGCGTAGGATGTTGTTCATAATATTGTTGCTTCCCATCATAATATAAATGAATGGTTGCACCGATCCCTTCCGGATTAAGCTGCGGCCCGGCAAAGCTTACGGTAAGATTATGCTGTGAAGTATTGGGTGCATTTTCATTCAGCATATTCTCGTAAACAAAACATGGCCCGTTTATATTATTGATAATTACGTCAAGATCACCGTCGTTATCCAGGTCCACGTATGCGGCACCGTTAGAGAAAGAAAGCTGGTCAACTCCCCACGCTGTTGAAGTGTTTTCAAATAGAATTCCATTGGTGTTTTTAAACGCATAATTAGCCAGTTTCACGACCGGCAAAGAGTCTGTCATAGCAAGCTGGTATTTTGCAACGTTGCCGCCTTGTCCACTATTAAAATCAACATAATCAAGATCAGTAACATCCCGCGGAAGGCCGTTTGTAATAATCATATCGCGTAGGCCGTCATTGTCAAAGTC
>JBBPZF010000417.1:0-2120 GCA_038199105.1 Chitinophagales bacterium
AAGATTAATGGCAAGTATCCTGCTTCCCCTGGTTGGAAAACAAAAATGAAATGATCTTGTAAATCCACTACAAGATTTATCTATTAACCTGTAAACTTTTTTAGGACGAGTCACGGCGTTAATCAGTTATTGCCCCCGTGTCCTCCTGTCCACAATATTTGGTAAAGGACACACGGCTAAGGAAAAAATACCTTTATTAATTAAACATACTAAGGATAACAGTAGAACTATTTTTTGAGTATTTTTAATACCCTTGCTGCAACTGAATTTGAAGCGATGATAGCTCCTTCCATATAGCCACCAAATGCATTACTGGTTTCTGTACCTGTAAAGAAAAGTTTACAGTTCATATAGCTTTCTTCAAAAATAGAATTTCCGTTATTGAGGTGTGGTGGTAAGAAATTGTCTTTGTTGGGCTGAATGTATTTGTCGCTCCAGATTTTATCGTTGTAGCTTATAAAGTTTTGTGCTTCATTAAGTAATGTTTCAGTTGTGCAATTACTTTTTCCATTCGTTCTTCAAAAGTGTATTGTATTGAAGAACCATTTAAAAAGCCTTTTATAGCATATTTTGTGTTTTCAAAATTGCTATGGTCGTAAATTTCAGATACTAGTGTTCTGACAACTTAATTATGAAACATAGTGTTTAGATAGTTTTTTATCTGCATCCTGTCTGGTAAACTTCCATTCTATATTTCTCCGTTCTTTATTTCTTTCCTTTGACCAAATTGCTACATTTGACTCTAATGTCTCTTTACTATCAATTCTTCCACCGGTACATTGTCTGTCCATTATATTAATTTCTATTTCAGCCATGTTTAACCAACTACCATGTTTTGGAGTATAAATGAATCTAATCTTTTTAAGAAGTCTATTCGCTTTTCTTTTTCCAAACGCCTCGATAAGAGAACCTTCAAAGTGAGTATTCAGATTATCGAGTACTAATTGAATGTATGCTGCTTTACGAAAATGCTTCTCAACCAGTTCTTCAATAAAGTTGGCAAAATCTTCCTTTTTTCTTTTGTCTGTTACTTTTACAATTCGTATTCCTGCCTTTGGAACTACTGCAACAAATATGTTACAGGTTCCTTTGCGTTTATATTCATAATCAAATTTTTCTGGCTTACCCGGCTTGGCTTTAATTGGCTGTCGGCTATCCTCAAGTAACTGTTTACTTTTCTCATCCATACAAACCATTGGCTGGCTTGGATCGTATGGTTCTTTGTATAAATCCAACAGACGATACATTCTTGTACGATACTCTTCCGTTATCTCCTAATGCACCACATTCGTTTTAACCAAGGCTTACATTCATTTTTTTTAAAGCCAATCTCACCGACTCTCTGTTTATAGTTTCAAAACCTTGCTTATTTTTCAACGCTGATGTTAACAAACGTACCGTCCATCGTCTCCTTCCTGCAGGACATGGGCCACAAGCTAATGCTGCTAATTCAGCATGATGATCCGCTACATATTTAGGAGGTTGCCCTGATCGGGCTTCTTCTTCAAGAGCACTTTTAACTCCCTGATCCAAATACCTTTTTTTTGTTCGCCAAATTGTTATCCTATCAACATTTAAAAAATCCTCTATATCTATAATCTTTTTTCCTTTATGCAATAGCAGAAGAATATTTGCACGGTTATATGCTCTCAAACTTCGATTACCAGTCTTAAAGGATTCAAGATACAATAGTTCTGATTTTTTCAATTTAATAATTGATTTCATTTGTATCAATTTATAATACAAATTTAATGTTTCTAAATTAAATTGTCAACACACTAGTGAAAGAATATACACTACATCAATTAAGCCGCCTGAAGGTTTACCATTTTTAAATTCACCATATAGCCATGTTTTCTTAAACGGATACATAAAAATACTAGCGTGCTCATTATTTTTGCTATACCTACTTAAAATATTGCTTGCTTTATTATTTAAATAATCAGGATCTGCACCTTCATTAAGTTCCACATAAGTATTGACCCTATCATTCATCCAGGATGTATTTTCCAGCATAGCTATATCGTCACTTTTCCAGGGTAATAAGAATTCAAAGTTAAATTGAGTATTGTTTGGTAAGTCTTTAATTATGCCGCTGACTTGATATACGCTGGTATCTA
>JBBPZF010000418.1:0-10669 GCA_038199105.1 Chitinophagales bacterium
ACTGTTACCGGTCTAAATAACAAAAATATAAAGGTGATCATAGAAAATGTTAATGAAGCCTTTAAAAATAGTAATGCTTCTTTCAATTTCAACTCCTCTTCTTCTTCCGCAGGTAAAAAAGATAGCAAAGAGAAGAAGCAAAAAATTGTTAGCATTGAAGTAAATGATCTCCCTTAAAGTCGAATTTTTTACCCACGCTCTTTACATCCGTTTGTAAGCCTGGCGTAACATTCCGGCGCTCCAAAATTTCGTTTCTCCACCTCCGCCGTAGAATTAGAACATTCCCTGAATATTTTTAAAATACGCAACGTTTTAAGTTTTGCTGTTTAGGGCATAAAAAAAGCCGCATAGAAATGCGGCTATTGTTAAGAACCAGTTAGGTTCTGTAACCCCCAAAGAAAACGAGTTTATATTTTTAAAAAGTTTTGCATTTTTAGTTTGAAGTATTTGAAATCATCTGTGAAAACATCCTGGTTATTTTTTAACCTTATAACTTTATTGCTTAATAATCTTCTGCGTGTTTATTACTTTGCCGTTCACTATCACATCAATTATATACAAGCCGGCCATTTGTGTACTCAAATCTTTTAACTGTAACTTATTATATCCTTTTGCTACGAGTGATTTGTTATCTGCAACTACCTGCCCTTTCATATTGATCAACCTCACTTCAGCTTTGCCATCTTCTTTACTTGTAAAAGTCACGTTGATTTTTTCCATGCATGGATTCGGGAATACCTGAACTGTTGCTTTTGTATCCGTCCCGAAGCGCACCATCTTTACTTCTGTGTAAGTAACGTTGCCATCAAAGTCAATTTGCTTTAAGCGGTAATACACTATTTCATGGCTACTTATACCCTTTGCCTTATCATTGAAGCTATATTTATTTGTAGTAGTTGCCTTTCCTTCTGCCCCAAAAACCAACCCGATAGTTTTAAAGTCTTTTTGATCAAAACTTCTCTCCACCTCAAAGTGATCGTTATTGGTTTCATTCTCTGTAGTCCATGTAATATTTGCGGTATTATTCAGCGCATAAGCATCAAAGGAAGTGTACTTTACACTAAGTACTTTGTTTATTGAGTTGCTGATTGTTTTAAAATACAAGCTATTAAATCTGTCAGTAGCCAGCGCCCCTGTATAACCATTATTATCAATTTGGGATCCCGTGGTAATGGTGAGCGTCTTTTGATTATCGAAGTGAAAATTCACCTTTACATCCAAAGACGTGGTATCAATATTTGTTCTGTTTACAATTGGGCCTAATATATGAAGCTTCTTCACAGCGCTATCTTCGTCATCATTAATAACAGATATCTCTAAGAGTGATGGAATTTGCGTGGGCACATCATAGCTCGAATGGCCTTTCATATCAATAAACTCTCTCACTTTCACATTGTCTCCATCTACATCAATAGCAGATAAGTCCATTGCTGGAAAAGTATAATCTATACCGGCAGAAGTTTTAAACGAAATCTCCCATTCAATTGAAGACGTGCCTATACTTGACGGGCCACCAACAGTCGGTTGCCATGCATTATAGTAGCCAAACGTTGAATCATCTATATTTTTAAGAATTGCTCCGTTATTAATTTTTTTGATTTCTACGTAAGCATCAACGCCTTCCACAACATCAGCGAATTTATAAATTGCCTTTTTTTCACCATCTGTACCGGATATTAACTTAGGCTGGATAAATTTCAACTTTGGAGTAGTTACCTGGGCCTTGCTTGAGAAAAAAGTAGAGAGAGTGATTGTTGTAAGTATAAGTATGCACTTACCTACTAATGTAGATTTAGACTTCATTCCTTGTGGTTTTGGTTTTTAAATTTCGGTTTCAGTTTAGCTTTTGTAGAGGCTAAATGTGTGCAGTCGTTCAAGTCAGGATTCTCTCTTTTCCGAAAAGAAGATGTCCGAGGTAAGTGGGTACATCATCAATTCTGATGCAAACATAGAGTACAACTTCGAATAATGCAATACCGTAAAATTACTGCTTTTAGCTTTTTAGAAGATTTCCATTTATTACTGGCAAACAGGGGAGTTTCTACGAATTGGTCTTCGCTCTTTATTAACTTTTTTCTAAACTATACATTTATAAATTATAAAAGTTTTAATAGACCAGAAGAGAATAGTACCCGATTTTCCTTCCGCACAATTTTCCGGAGGCATCTCACTGAGTCATTTTTTGCTCTTCGTAAAACAAACAAACCCATTTTTCGGCGAAATAGTATTAGAATTAGTTACCATAAGACTATTATATAAAGCTAAAAATAAAGTATATCTTATTAAATATTGGAAATCAAGATTTTAAAATTGAATTAATGTCTTATTGGCACAGTCTCTAAAAAATGGGTTTTTTATGCTAATGCGTGTGTTAAAGTGGGACATAATTTACCTATTAAATAATATATAAATCACATATTATATTAATAGTAAAGGTATTGTATAACTATTATCAAGCTAAATAAAATAGTATTACATATTGAAGCCCGCGGGAGCGCAAGTCTAACATATTTAGCCATCCAAAATCCTATTTTGGTGTCACTACCTCCCACTATACCACGGGGCAATCTCAAAATTTCGGCAATTGATCCTTGCTCTTCTTAATTTCGGGTATTACATTATGGCACAGCAATTTTACGGTCGAAACCTTTTTTCGTTTGCAAAGAAGTTTCGGGCGGAATTAAAAGCGAAAGAATTGGTTGGAGTTTTTTTGGATAAAAAGCTGGAAGCGAATTAACATAATGAGGCAGGTAGTTTTATTGAAAGAGAAACCCCATCAGAAAAGCGGAAATAATTTCTGCAAGCCTTTCTTTAAATTTTCAGCACCAAAGAGATTCACTGTGATTTTTGACTGGTTCCAAGAAATAGCGTACATCACCAGTTTTTTGTAAGATCGTTAGCTTTTAATTCTTTAGTTTAGTTGTGGAGATGGATATACTATACTCATCTTTGCCACGCTAAAAATAATTTATGAATAGGGCAAAACGAATAATATGTATTTTCTTAATTGTGCCTTTCCTTTTTTCGTGCTCGGCTCCCAAAGCTTTAGAATATAAAAGCTTCCATAATTTCTCAATTAAGAGCCTGGGGTTTAATAGCTCGACTATTGCGTTGGATTTGGAGTATTACAACCCTAACAATTTTGGGCTTCAGCTACGAAGTACAGACCTGGATATTTTTATAGATGGAAATAAATTCGGGCATAGCTCAAACGACACCCTTGTTAATATCCCAAGAAGAAACAGTTTTGTTCTGCCCATAAAGTTTGATGTAGATATGCAAAATCTTTTCAAGAATGCGTGGAGCACCTTACTTGGCAAGGAAGTAACCGTAAAACTTACCGGTAAATTAAAGATCGGGAAGTCGAATGTATTTATGAGCCTGCCGGTAAATTATGAATCTAAAGAAACGTTTACCCTATTTTAAAGCAGTTAATTTAGGCGGTTACTTTGTTTCTACGGGAGGATTTTGACAATCTTTGCTAAGGCGTTTGTATGCGTCAGGCTCGGCGGTTACGTCATCGGCATCAAAGCCCATATTCGCAAGGGCTGTTTTTACATTTTCAATATTAGTTCTATCGGTGAACCATGCAACCGCTACCGTGTGCCTTTTATAATCGGCCTTTACAGAGGAGATACCGTATTCATGCACCAGCCTGTTGTCAATATTGGTTTTGCAGGCTTCGCCGCGAACGCCAGGTGTGCTTATAACAGCCTTTTGAATGGCTTTTTGCTGGCCGAAAGAAAATGAAGATATAAATAAGGCAACGACGATTAGTAGCTTCGCTTTCATAGAATAAATTTTGACGAATTTAAGAAGATGCTTTCCAATTAGCAGGATCTTCCCGCCATTTTAACAATGACTTTTGATCTTCTTCAGAAATAATATTTTTCCTGGTTGCTTCGTTAATCAAAGTTTCATAGTCAGTGATTGTCCGATATTCCACGCCTTTATCCTTAAAAGCATTGCTTGCAATTTCGAAGCCGTAATTGAAAATAGAAATCATACCTAAAATAGTCAATCCCGCATTTTTTAAAACATCGACTACCTGCAGGCTACTCTTGCCTGTTGAAATAAGATCTTCTATAATCACCACCTTCTTATTAGTTTCATAAAAACCTTCAACCCGGTTGCCAAGCCCATGTTCCTTTGGTTTAGGCCTTACATATATAAAAGGAAGCCTTAACTGATCGGCCACTAATGCACCCCAGGGAATACCCGCGGTGGCAACGCCGGCCACTATTTCTGCACTACTAAAAGTAGTATTGATACAATCGCACATCTCTTTCTTTATAAAATCTCTTTCAGCCGGGAAAGACAATATCCTCCTGTTATCGCAATAGATTGGGCTTTTCCAACCGCTGGCCCAGGTAAAGGGTACATCTACACTCAATTTAATTGCATTAATTTGTAGTAATTTCTCAGCAACTGCGTTTTTATTGTTCATGCTGCGAAGTTAAACAACACGTATGAGCTACATAACTATTTACTTCGGAGACAAGCCTGTATATCTCTGCGACGAACTTAATAAAGAGATTGATGAAGTGAGGCATCATCCTGATGCAGTTTTTATTGATGAGTTGTCGTCATCTGCCATAAACTCTCTGCTTCACGAAATAGAGAAACCCGATTTTCATGCAGGAATCATTTTACATCCGGATTTTAATAAACTCAAAAAAGACTTTTTTAAGCTTTTTAAGCTAATACAAACGGGAGGCGGCCTAGTGAAAAATAATGAAAGTGAAACACTTCTTATTTTCAGGAGAGGAAAATGGGATTTACCGAAAGGAAAAATAGATAAGGGTGAAACACTGGAAGATTGTGCCTTGCGGGAAGTACAGGAAGAGACCGGGATACAACAACTAAAGCTGGGAAAAAGAATTTGTATAACATACCATACATACAATGAATTTGGAAGGCATATTCTTAAAGAGTCACATTGGTATTTAATGAATGCTTTTGGTAAAGAAGAATTGGTACCACAGGTTGAAGAAGACATCACAGAAATTCGTTGGGTAAAAGACGAGGATTTAAAAAAATATTTTGGTAATACCTTCCCTACAATCAGGTCTGTTTTTGAAAATGCAAAGCTCGTGTAACTGCTTGTTAGAATTTTTTCTTCTCTAAAGACAAAATAGCGACAGTTAAACGGCTTACGCAAATAAGTTTCTGGAGATCATCGTGTATGCGTATATCCCAAACATGCGTTGATTTACCGAGATGCAGCGGCATACATTTAGCGGTTACTTTGCCTTTAGTTGCACTCCGTATATGATTCGCATTTATCTCCAGGCCTACGCAATAGAATTTTTCCATATCAATCACCAGCGCAGAAGCAAGACTGCCGATGGTTTCAGCTAATACGCAAGAAGCGCCGCCATGAAGAATTCCGTAAGGTTGTTTTGTGCGCTCGTTCACTGGCAAAGACATCGAAACAAAGTCTTCACCTACTTCTTCCCATTCAACGCCCAAGTAGCTGGCCATTGTTTCTTTTCCAAAATCTTTCACGTCTTCGAGCCGTAAAGATTTATTAAACCAAATAGACATTATTGTATTGATTTTATAACTGCCACCGGCAAAAATTGAGAAACATCGCCGCCATTTCTGTAGACATCTCTTATTAAAGTACTGGCCACTGAAGTATATTTTGGCAGGCAGGTTAAGAAAACGGTTTCTATGTGGTGTCCCAAACTTCGGTTCATATCGGCAATCGCTTTTTCATATTCGAAATCATTTACATAGCGTATTCCTCTAAGGATAAAATTAGCGCCTACTGCTTTGCAACAGTTCACCGTTAAACCGTCATAAGCCACCACTTTTATTTTTGGCTCGTTTGCATATATCTCCTGCAACCACTCAATTCTTTGTTCCTCGGAAAACATTGGAACCTTATTGCTATTTCGCCCAATGCCAATCACAAAATTATCAAACAACGGAAGTGCCCTGTCAATTATATCAGTGTGCCCAAGCGTTACCGGATCAAAAGTGCCGGGAAATAAACAGTTTCTTTCCATTAATAATAATTATGATAAACAATAAAACCGCTATGTAAAATTCTGCTTGTTACTCAGTAAATATAGCACCGCCATTCTTACGGCTACACCATTTTCTACCTGCTGCAAAATAATTGACTGATTCGAGTCTGCTACATCGCTATCAATTTCGACACCCCTGTTTATTGGGCCGGGATGTAATATTATCACCTCTTTGTCGAGACTATTTAAAAGTTTTTTTGTTACGCCATAAGCGAGATTATATTCCCGCAATGATGAAAACAAAACCTGGTTCTGCCGCTCAAGTTGAATGCGCAATACGTTTGCCACATCACACCATTGCAGGGCTTTCTTTATGTTATATTCTACCCTTATGTCGAAGGCTTGCTTTATATACTTTGGTATTAGAGTTGGCGGCCCGGCAACCATCACTTCGGCGCCAGCCTTTTTTAGTAAATAAATATTACTCAACGCGACACGGGAATGCATAATGTCTCCAATCAATACCACTTTTTTACCTTCGATCTTTCCGCATTTTTCTTTTATGGAAAAAGCATCTAATAGAGCCTGCGTGGGATGTTCATTAATTCCGTCGCCCGCATTGATGATTGCCACAGGAATATGTTTAGCCAAAAAATGCGGAGCACCACTTGCGCTATGCCTCATCACAACCATATCAACTTTCATTGATAATATGTTGTTGACAGTATCAAGTAATGTTTCCCCTTTGGAGACCGAAGAGCCAGAGGCAGAAAAATTCAGCGTGTCAGCACTTAATCTTTTTTCTGCCAACTCAAATGAAATACGGGTGCGGGTTGAGTTTTCGTAAAATAAGTTTACAATAGTCGTGTCCCTTAACGAAGGAACCTTTTTTATAGGCCGCTGTAGTACTTCTTTAAATTGTGTGGCAGTTGAGAGAATAAGATCAATGTCGCCGGGTAGTAAGTCTTTAATGCCGAGAAGATGTTTTGTAGAAAGTTGCATTAAAGGTCAAAGCTAATAGAAAAAATTTAATTGAATTAAATTGGGTTTGTAGGAAAATATTTTATTCTGTTCGATAAAATATTTTATAAGTGCATCAATACAAAATCAATACAAATTAACCTCTTCTTTATCCCACTCAACTATTACTTTTTGAGAAATGATCGAGTCAATTGATTTGCCGCAATAGTCTGGTTGTATAGGAAGCTGGCGGCTAAATCTCCTGTTGATAAGTACACATAGCTCTACTTTTTTAGGTCGGCCAAAAGCAAGCAACGCATCCAGTGCAGCGCGAATGGTACGCCCGGTGTGCAGTACATCATCAATAAGTATTACGTTTTTTTCTTCTAAAGAAAACAAAATATCCGTTTGATTAGGCTGGTGAAGTTCCTTCCTGATATCATCGCGGTAGAAAGTAATATCAAGTTTCCCGTATTTTACTTTTTGATCAGGGTTTATTTTTCTTAATTGATTGTGAATTTTATCTGCCAAAAAAATACCACGGGGCTGAATGCCGATCAGCACGACAGACTCCAACTCAACATAGTTCTCGATCAATTGATACGCCAATCGTTCGATGGTTATTTGTAGTTGATATTTATTAAGAATTGTTTTCATTGCCACGCTGAAATTTCATAAAACAGCCGATGATATATGTTATGATTTCTATTTTAAAATAAGAATTTATTCTTCACTCAGAAATGGATAACGATAATCTGTCGCCGGATTAAATGTTTCCTTAATAGTTCTGGCACTTAACCAACGATACAAGTTCAGGATACTTCCTGCCTTATCATTGGTACCACTGGCACGGGCGCCACCAAAAGGTTGCTGTCCGACAACTGCACCTGTGGGCTTGTCATTTATGTAAAAATTTCCCGCGCTGTTTGCAAGTTTTTTTGTCGCCATTTCCACCGCGTACCTGTCTGTTGCAATCACAGCACCCGTTAAGGCATAAGGTGATGTAGTATCTACTAATTTAATTGCGTGCTCAAATTTATTTTCATCATAAACATATAAAGTAAGCACAGGCCCAAAAAGCTCATCACACATGGTGACATATTGCGGGTTCGTAACTTCAATAACAGTGGGCTCAATAAAATATCCCGTTGTTTTATCACACTTCCCTCCTACCAATATTTTTGCATCTTTATCCTTTTTTACCTGCTTTATATAACCCTCAATTTTATCGAAGCTTTTTTCATCTATTACTGCATTTACAAAACATGAAAAATCTTCTACACTGCCCATTTTCATTGTCTTAATTTCCGCAACTAATTTCTTTTTTATTTGCGGAGCAATATTAGATGGAATATAAGCCCTTGAAGCCGCAGAACATTTCTGTCCCTGGTACTCAAAAGCTCCTCGACATAACGCGGCAACAGTTACATCCACATCAGCACTTTTATGAACAAGAACAAAATCTTTTCCGCCGGTCTCACCCACTATCCGCGGATACGATTTATACATGTTCGCGTTTTCACCGATCATCTTCCAAATATTATTAAATACACCGGTGCTTCCTGTAAAATGAATTCCCGCAAAATCAGGATGATTAAAACATACTTCTCCCAACGTGGGCCCATCCACATATATCAAATTGATTACGCCATCCGGTAAGCCGGCTTCTCTGAGAATGCGCATAAACATTTGCGCGCTGAAAACCTGTGTGTTTGCACATTTCCACACTACCACGTTTCCACACATGGCAGCCGATGTAGGAAGATTACCACCGATTGCTGTAAAGTTGAAAGGTGTTATTGCCAAAACAAAACCTTCCAATGGCCGGTATTCCATACGGTTAAACATGCCTGGGCTGCTTATCGGCTGTTGCCTATAAATTTCACTTAAAAAATGAACGTTGAATCTCAAAAAATCTATCAGCTCACATGCTGCATCTATCTCTGCCTGGTAGGCATTTTTACTTTGTCCAAGCATGGTGGCAGCCAACATTTCCGATCTGTATTTCGTGGCTAAAAGTTCTGCGGCTTTTAAAAAAATGTTAGCGCGATTTTCCCAACTTGTGTTCGCCCATTTATCTTTTGCTTTTAAGGCAGCATTGATCGCTTTTTTTACATGAGTGGAATCTCCTTCGTGAAAACTTCCCAGTGTAAAATTTTTTTCGTGTGGTGGATGAATGTCAATCTTTTTCCCTGTTCTCACTTCTTCACCACCGATATACATAGGTATGTCGGCCTTCTTGCTTTTCGCATTTTTCAACGCTTCTTTTAAAAGTTCTCTTTCCTTGCTTCCTGGAGCGAAATTAAGTACGGGCTCATTACCCGGCATCGGGTAATAAAAACTTCCTGTATCCATAAATTAAATTTTTATTCCCTTCCTGAAAGGGAAAGATGATATAAGACGACTGTATCCAAATGTATATAAATACTGAAACTATTTCTTCAGGTACATTACTTCTTTTACAAGATTCACTGTGCGGGGTACATCAGGTAAATATAAAGCGACTAAATTGGGAGCGTAGTGCATTGGCGCATCCACCGAAGTTATTCTCCTGATGGGAGCGTCAAGATAATCAAATCCTTCCTTTTGAATACGGTAACTAATTTCGGAAGACACAGATGCAAAAGGCCATTGTTCTTCGACTATTACCAGCCTGTTTGTTTTTTTTACTGATTCAAGAATTGTTTGCCAATCCATGGGGCGAATAGTTCTGAGATCTATTACCTCTGCGCTGATATTTTCTTTTGCCAATTCATCCGCAGCGCCCAGCGCTACTTTCATCATTTTATTAAAAGAAACTATCGTGACATCTTTGCCTTCTCTTACTACTTTTGCTTTACCAATGGGAATTAAATATTCTTCCTCAGGTATCTCCCCTTTTTCGCCATACATCACTTCACTTTCCATGAAAATTACGGGGTCGTTATCACGGATAGCGCTTTTTAATAATCCTTTTGCATCATAAGGATTGCTCACTGAAATAACTTTTAAGCCAGGGATATTTGCATACATTGATTCATAAGCGGTAGAGTGCTGCGCTCCTAACTGGCCGGCACTTCCGTTTGGCCCGCGAAAAACAATTGGGCAACCTACCTGTCCGCCGCTCATAGCAAGCATTTTGGATGCGGTATTTAGAATTTGATCAAGGGCAAGATTTGCAAAATTCCAGGTCATATATTCTACAATCGGGCGAAGTCCATTTTGTGCTGCGCCAACAGCAATAGCCGTAAAACCGAGTTCAGCAATTGGGGTATCAATAACCCTTTTTGCGCCAAATTCATCTAACATTCCCTGGCTTACTTTATAGGCGCCATTGTACTCTGCTACCTCTTCACCTATTAAAAATACTGATTCATCACGCCTCATTTCTTCAACCATGGCTTCGCGTAAAGCTTCTCTGAATGCAACTTCTTTCATCTATTATTAAATTTAGCCAAAGGCCATGGTGAACTCCGATTGGAGACGGCTTTGGAGAGGTGCAAAAATATTGGTTACAAGGCAAATGAGCAAAACTCATTGGATCAATTTCTGATTATAAATAAAGTAACCAGCAATTCTCATCCTTGCCATGTAACCATCCTTTAAAGAAATCAATTGCAGCACTTAATTCTGTAAAAGTTCAGCAAGCTTTTCTTCCAACTTCTTTCCAAAAAGATTTTTTGCAACGATCCTGCCCTCCTTGTCCAACAAAATATTAGATGGTATGGCCTTGATGCCGTATTGATCTGAGGTTG